>JBOHDD010000107.1:0-4458 GCA_050699155.1 Nocardioidaceae bacterium | reverse complement strand
ATCGGCGACCACGCCAAGCGGGGGGAGGCACCCAATGGCCCAGGAATACGCGAAGGCTCTCGGAGCCAAGCTACGAGCGATCCGTCAGCAGCAGGGCCTGTCCCTGCACGGGGTCGAGCAGAAGTCGCACGGACGCTGGAAGGCGGTCGTCGTCGGCTCCTACGAGCGCGGTGACCGCGCCGTCACCGTCCAGCGCCTGTTCGAGCTGGCCGACTTCTACGGCGTACCCGTGCAGGAGCTGCTGCCCGGTGGCACCCAGGTCGGGGCGGCTGCCGAGGCCCCGCCACGGCTGATCCTCGACCTCGAGCGGCTCGCCCAGATCGAGCTGGAGGAGGCGGCCCTGCTGGGTCGGTTCGCGGCCACCATCCAGTCGCAGCGGGGTGACTACAACGGCCGGGTGCTGACGATCCGCGAGGACGACCTGCGGACACTCTCGGTGCTCTACAACGAGCCGGCCAGCGTCCTCACCGACCGCTTCGTCTCATGGGGCGTGCTGCGGGCGGACCCCCGCCGGGCGGACCAGGACACCGGCAGCGACAACGAGTCCGCCTCGTCGTTCAGCTGACGAAGCCCTTCTGCTGGAGCCAGTCCCGCGCGACCAGCGCGGGCTCCTCCCCGTCCACGTCCACCCTGGCGTTCAGCTCGAGCATGGTCTCCGTGGTGATCTCACGGCTCACCGACTCGAAGACCTGCTTCAGCTCGGGGTGGGCCCGGAGGAGCTCCTGACGGAAGACGGCTGCCACGTTGTAGAGCGGGAAGAACGTCCGGTCGTCTTTCAGCACGGCGAGGTCGAGGGCAAGGATTCGCCCATCGGTGGTGAACACCTCGCCGAAGTTGCACACGTTGCCCTTGTCGGTGACGGAGTAGACCACGCCGGTGTCGAGGATCGTGACGTTGTCACGTGGTACGTCCTTGCCGAGGGCGAGGTCGTACTTCTCCAGCATGGGACGGAAGCCGTCGCTGCGGCTGAAGAACTCCGACTCCACGCAGAAGGTCAGCTCGTCGGTCGGCAGTGTCTTCAGCTCCGAGAGCTTGGTGATGCCGAGCTGCTTCTGGGTCTCGACCGGGGTGGCGAACGCGTAGGTGTTGTTCATCGGGGCCGGCTCGAGCCACGTCAGGCCGTTCTTGCGCAGGTCCTCCTTGGCCACCGCCTGCCACTGGGGGATGCGCGACGGTATGGGCTTGCTGTGACCGAGGTAGGTGATCCAGGCGGTGCCGGTGTACTCCCAGACCATGTCGACGTCGCCGGAGAGCTGGGCCTGGCGGGAGGCGACACTACCGGCGAGGTTGGTCTTGTCGACCACCTCGGCGCCGGCCACGTCGAGGATGATCGCGGCCATCTTGCCGAGGATGAGCTGCTCGGTGAAGTTCTTGGACCCGACGACGACCTCGACCCCCTGCAGTGACTCGACGGGCTTGATGCTGCCGGGGTCGGCCTCGGGGATGAAGGCGCTGGCGCTCTTCAGGCCGCAGCCCGCCGCTGCCGCGCACAGCAGCAGTCCGGCGAGCAGTGCGGTGCCGCGCCGGAGTCGTTGCCGGGCCGGTATACGCCTTCGCGTCACGACAGTCCCTTCGGACGGGCGAAGTCCTCGACGAGCCTGCCCAGCCAGTCTATGACGAGGGCGAGGGAGGCGATAAGGGTGGCACCGACGACGAGCTCCTTGTCGAGCTGCAGGTTGACGCCGGTGGTGATCAGCTGGCCGAGACCGCCGGCACCGATGAAGGTCGCCAGCGCGGCGGTGCCGACGATCAGCACCAGGGACAGCCGGATGCCGGTCAGGATCACGGGCACCGCCAGTGGCATCTCCACCCGGAACAGCGTCGCCGCGGCGGACATCCCCATCCCGCGGGCGGCCTCCACGAGGCGTGCATCGACCTGCTCGAGCCCGGTGATGGTGTTGCGCAGCGTCGGCAGCACGCCGTACACGGTGAGCCCGAGGACGGCGGTCCAGAACCCGACGTCGAAGATCGCGGCGAACAGCACGAGCAGGCCGATCGAGGGCGCCGCCTGCCCGAGGTTCGCACCCCCGACCGCCACCGGTCTGCCGCTGCGCGCCCACGGACGGGTCATCACGACGCCGAGCGGCAGCGCGATGAGCACCACGAGAACCGTGGTCACGACAGTGAGCCAGACGTGCTGGAGCGTGAGCGACCACAGGGAGCCCAGGTTCAGCACTGCGCGCTCGGTGGGGGTGAGGTCCCCGACGGCGACGTACACGACGACCGCTACGACCGCGACCGCGACCGCGACGGGTTGACCGACACGCCGCCAGGGTGAGGTGCCGCCACGGTCGCGCGCGACCTCGATCTCCAGCGCCTCCATCTCGAGCGCGGGGGTCTGGGTGCTGCTCATTGGGGGCGCTCCGCCGGTGTCTGCTGCATGTCCTGCATCGCCGCCATGATCGTGTCCACCCGGATCGCGCCCTCGTAGGCGCTGCCTCGCCCGGTCACCAGCACGACGCCGTGGCTGGAGGTCAGCATGGTGTCGAGGGTCTCGTTCAGGGTCGAGGCGGTGCTGACCACGTCGATGCCCTCGTCGCGCTCCCGGGAGTGCAGGGACTCCGGCCGCTGCAGCTCGGCCAGCGTGAGCCAGCGCAGTGGCCGGTTGCGCTCGTCGAGCAGCACGACATGCTTGCGGCCCGCCTCGCGGGCTCGGCCGGCGGCGGCCTGCCCGTCACCACCCAGCGACACGGTGACCGCCTCGTCCAGCTCGACGTCGCGCACGCGCGTCAGCGTGAGCTGCTTGAGGGCGGCACCGGCGCCGACGAACTCGGACACGTAGTCGTCGGCCGGGTTCGTGAGGATCTCCGCCGGGGTGTCGTACTGCACGATCCGGGAGCCCTGCGCGAGTACGGCGATCCGGTCGCCGAGCTTGACCGCCTCGTCGAAGTCGTGCGTCACGAACACGATCGTCTTGCGCAGCTCGTCCTGCAGCCGGATCAGCTCGTCCTGCAGGCGGGAGCGGGTGATCGGGTCGACCGCGCCGAAGGGCTCGTCCATCAGCAGCACCGGCGGGTCCGCCGCCAGCGCTCGGGCGACTCCGACACGCTGCTGCTGACCACCGGACAGCTCACGCGGGTAGCGGGCACGGAACGTGTCCGGCTCGAGCCCGACCAGGTCGAGCAGCTCCTCGACCCGGGCGCCGATGCGCTTGCTGTCCCATTTCAACAGGCCGGGCACGAGGCCGACGTTGTCGGCGACCGTCATGTGCGGGAAGAGCCCACCGGCCTGGATGACGTAGCCGATGTGCCGGCGGAGGGTGTCGGCGTCGCGCTCGATCACGTTGTCACCATCGAGCAGGATCCTCCCACCGGTGGGTTCGATCAGCCGGTTGATCATCTTCATGGTGGTGGTCTTGCCACAGCCGGACGGCCCGACCAGCACCACGATCTCCCCGGCCGGGATGGTCATCGACACGTGGTCGACGGCTGCGTCGGTCTGGCCGGGATAACGCTTGGTGACCTCGATCAGCTCGATGTCGGCACCGTGCGTCGTCTGGTCGGCGGTGGGCCCGGTGGTCTCGGAGTCGGTCGGTTCAGACACGGATACCCCTCGAGGTGGTCAGTCGTCCCAGCACGAGCAGCACCAGGTCGAGTAGCAGGGCGAGAAGTGCGATGCCGACGGTGCCGGCGATGGTGGAGTTCAAGGCGTTGGCGCCGCCGAGCCGGGACAGTCCGGAGAAGATCTGTCCACCGAGCCCGGCGCCGCCCACGTAGGCCGCGATCGCGCCGATGCCCATGATCATCTGGCCGGAGACGCGCACGCCCGCCAGGACCACGGGCCACGCCATCGGCAGCTCGACCCGCGTCAGGATGCGCATCCGGCTCATGCCCATCCCGCGCGCCGCGTCCACCAGCGTTCGGTCCACACCGACGAGCCCCACGACCGTGTTACGCAGGATCGGCAGGATCGCGTAGAAGGTGAGCGCGATGACGGCCGGCGCGATGCCGAACCCCGCGGGGACCACGAGGATCCCGAGCAGCGCGAACGAGGGAATCGTCAGACCGACGGCGCTCGTCGCAGTGGCGAGCCCGACCGCGGTGCGGTTGCGGTACACCAGGGCTGCCACCACGATCGCCAGCAGCGTCGCCCAGAGCAAGCACTGCGCCACCATGCTGAGGTGTTGCACACCCTGGAACAACAGCAGCTCACGGCGGTCGACGACGTACTCCCAGAAACCCATCGCGCCCCTTCCGTCGCTGATCACCCTAACGGCAGGGCGGCGGATGTCCAGCAGAGTCAGGTCGACGGCGTGTGCTTGTACCGCGTCAGCGCGGCCAGCAGACCGTTCACGAAGGCGGGCGACTCGTCGGTCGAGAGGTCCTGCGCGAGCCCGACGGCCTCGCTCACCGCGACCTCGTCCGGGACGTCGTCGTTGTACAGCACCTCGAACGCACCGATCCGCAGGATGTTGCGGTCGACCGCGGGCATCCGGGCCAGCGTCCAGCCCTCGGCGTA
>JBOHDD010000106.1:0-3095 GCA_050699155.1 Nocardioidaceae bacterium | reverse complement strand
ATCCGGAGCTGCGACTTGTGTCGACGCGGCACGAGTCCGGCGCAGGGTTCATGGCGGAAGCCGACGCCAAGCTGACTGGAGTCCCAGCAGCGGTGCTGGCTACGCGTGCCGTGGGGGCAGCGAACCTGTCAGTTGCGGTCCACACCGCACGCCAGGACTCCACTCCGATGCTCGTCTGTCTGGGTCAGGCGGAGACTGACCTACTCGGCCGAGAGGCGTTCCAGGAGGTGGACCTCCCCACTCTGTATCGCGAGCTGACGGTGTGGGGAGCCACACTGCACCGGGCAGACCGTGCGGTTGAGTTGACAGCGGAGGCGGTTCGGCAGGCAACCTATGGGCGCCCTGGGCCTGCCCTACTCGCACTCCCTACCGACGTGCTCGACGAACGCGCGGGTCCGACCACGCCGTACCCGCCGGCGCCTCCTCCACGGCCGGCACCCTCTGCGGCTGACGTTGACGAGGTCTGCTCACTACTGGAAGCCGCCGAGCGTCCAGTGATGATTGTCGGTGGAGGGGCAGCTCGAGCCAGATCACGTGAGCTGGCCGAGCATCTCGGCCTGGGTGTCTACACTGCGTTCCGTCGCCAGGACGCCTTTCCCAACACCCACCCGAACTACCTCGGACACCTGTCCATCGGCATACCCGACCATATGCTGACGCCGTTACGGACAGCCGATCTCGTATTGGTGCTGGGCAGCCGGCTGTCGGAGATCACGACGCAGCGGTACCTGCTGCCGGAGGGGGGACAGCGGCTCGTCGTATGCGGCATCGACGTCGACGGGATCGGTGCACACCGACGGGTCGACCGTGCCATCCTGGCCGACGCCAGCCTGACCGTCGACGCCTTGTTGGCGGCGTCGCCTGGACGCCGCCAGAGCTGGGGGCAAGAGCACCGCGAGTACCTGGACGCAAGTGAGCCTCAGCCTGAACCCGGCGGGGCAGCCGTGCATCCGGATGCGGTGCTGGCCGCGATGCGACGCATCCTGCCGGCGGACGTGATCCTGACCAACGACGCGGGCAACTTCTCCACCTTCTGCCACAGCCGGTGGCGTTTTCAGACACCGGGCACGCAGCTCGGCCCGACATCCGGGGCGATGGGGTATGGCGTCCCGGCGGCAGTGGGCGCGGCATTGGCGATGCCGGATCGGCCTGTGGTGGGCCTCGTCGGCGACGGTGGCTTCCTGATGACCGGTTTCGAGATCGAGACTGCCGTTCGCGAGCAGGCGCAGGTGGTCATCATCGTGTTCCAGAACGAGATGTACGGGACCATCGCCTTGCACCAGGCCCGCACAGCGAGGCGACTGGCGGGAGTGGACATCAGTCAGGTCGACCTCTCCGCCATTGCGAAGGGTCTCGGTGCGGAGGCGACGACGGTCAGTGATCCGGCGGAGATGGATTCCGCCCTGCACGATGCGATCGCCGCGCCCGGGCCGTTCGTGGTCACCGTACGGACCGACCCTGATGTCCTGACTCCGCGTGCGCGACTGAGCACGCTGTTGGGGGGTACGAGGCCATGACTGCCCGCGTCACATCCGTCGAGGGGTTCCCGCTCGTGTACCCGCTACCGAACGGCGGCTACGGCAGCGTGCGGGGTCGGGTCAGAGAGCGCACGGCCCTGGTGCTTCGCCTCAACACCAGCGACGGGGTTGCTGGATGGGGCGAGGCATTCGGCCCTCCCCAAGCCCTGCTGCCGTTGGTGCAGGAGGTGTCCGAGCAGGTTCATGGGGTGGAGGTCGACAGCGTCCGGCCTGCGTTGACGCGCCTGTTGCAGCACACCTACCACCGCGGCGGCGCGGGCCTGCACGTGGCGGTCGCGGGGGCGGTCGACAGCGCGGCCTGGGACGCTCTGGGTCGGTTGACCAGTATGAGCGTGGGACGGCTTCTCGGGGGCCGGGCCCGCGACCGTGTCACACCGTACGCCTCGGCCGGATACGTCACAGAACGCAACGACCTCGGTGAGCTGCGCGTTTGCGCCGAGTCCGCCGTATCCCGCGGGTACCTGGGCATGAAGATCAAGGTCGGCTTCGGTGTGCGCGAAGACTTCCGTCGTACCCAAACCGTCCGCGACGTGCTCGGCCCCGAACGAGCCCTGATGGTGGACTTCAACGGCAACTGCACCGCCGATATCGCTGCCCGGATCCTCGACGCGCTTGATGAGCTCGATATCGCCTGGGCCGAGGAACCTGTCCCACCAGAGGACCTCGATGGTCTACGTCGACTGGCGCACCGCACCCGCGTCCCACTGGCCGCCGGGGAAGCCGTCTATAACCGCCAGGGTTTCCGTGCTTTGCTCGATACCCGTTGTCTCGATGTGGCGCAGCCCGACATCGGCAAGATGGGTGGACTCACTGAGGCACATTTCGTGACCGGCATGGCCCGGATGCACAACGTGCGGGTGTCACCTCACTGCTGGGCAGGAGCCGTAACGCTCGCGGGCACGTTACAGCTGATCGCCGCCACCCCGGACTATCCCCATCCTGTCGTTGCTCCCGAACCGATGTGGCTGGAGTACGACCAGGGCGACAACGCGCTGCGGGATCGCCTTGCCGGGGGCCCGTTGCCGGTGAAGGACGGTCAGGTGGAGATCCCCGATGAACCAGGTCTCGGGATCAGCGTCGACGAGGACATGCTGATCCACTTCTCCGGACTACAGCCATGAAGCGGCTTCTCGTCATCGGCGGCGACGGGTTCATCGGCCGCGTGCTGTGTCGTGTTGCGCGTACGCATGGAGTCGAGGTCATCGCCGCCGTCAGGGGACGCCCGGACGCGAACAGCACGGAACGGCACGTGGACATCACCGACCCCGGCGGCGTACGACGCCTCCTCTCCGACGCCGACCCTGACGCCGTCGTCTGTCTCGCGGCCCACGGCGCAGCGGATCGCGGCCTGCTCGCCGGCGCCGAGGCCGACCCGGTGCGAGCAGTCGACGTGAACGTTCGCGGCGTCGCGATCCTCCTCCGAGAAGCTGCCGCCGCTGGATGCGTGCACGCCGTTCTAGCCAGCAGCACGACCGTGTACGGACCGGCGTCCTGCTACAGCGAGCGGCGCGTTGGCGAGCAGGTGCCCCTACTCCCAGGCACGGTGTACGGCGGGAC
>JBOHDD010000105.1:0-3322 GCA_050699155.1 Nocardioidaceae bacterium | reverse complement strand
GACCGGTGTCATCGGCGTCGCGATCGTGGCACTGATGCTTGACCTCATGTTCGTTCTGATCTCCCGACTGACGACCCCGCGAGGCATCCGTGACTGATGAGCGCCCCGACCAGACTGCCGAGACCATGATCCGGCTCGAACAGGTGAGCAAGACCTACCCAGGCTCGAGCTCCGCGGCCGTCGAAACTCTGACGCTCGACGTTCGTGCGGGCGAGATCGTCGTGTTGGTGGGTCCCTCGGGATGCGGCAAGACCACGACGATGCGGATGATCAACAGGCTGATCGAGCCGACCACCGGGCGCATCATCCTGGACGGCCGTGACGTCACGGACATCGACGCCGACGAGCTGCGCCGCCAGATCGGCTATGTCATCCAGCAGGTCGGGCTACTGCCGCACCTCACGGTGGCCTCCAACGTCGCGCTCGTCCCCCGGGCGCTCGGCTGGGGCAAGCAGCAGATCCGGACGCGGGTCGACGAGCTGCTCGACCTCGTCGGTCTCGAGCCCGGCACCTATCGTTCTCGCTACCCCAAGCAGCTTTCCGGCGGTCAGCAGCAGCGCGTCGGCGTTGCGCGTGCACTCGCGGCCGACCCACCGGTGATGCTGATGGACGAACCGTTCGGTGCGATCGACCCGATCATCCGCGACCGGCTGCAAGACGAGTTCCTGCTGCTGCAGGCGCAGATCCACAAGACGGTCGTCTTCGTCACCCATGACATCCAGGAAGCCGCGAAGCTCGGTGACCGGATCGCCATCTTCAGTGAGGGCGGCCGGATCGCACAGTACGACACACCCGCCCGCGTGCTCGCCGAACCCGCG
Source organism: Nocardioidaceae bacterium (assembly GCA_050699155.1). Classification (GTDB taxonomy): domain Bacteria; phylum Actinomycetota; class Actinomycetes; order Propionibacteriales; family Nocardioidaceae; genus JBOHDD01. The sequence continues at coordinate 2,504 of JBOHDD010000105.1, read as the reverse complement.
GACGACTTCGTCGCATCATTCATCGGCTCCGGCGCCGCCGTACGACTGCTGGGTCTCGAGCATGCCGGAGCACTGCCGTTGCAGGAGCTCGACGAGGTCCGCGGAGAACGTCATCGCCAAGGCTCCGCAGCTGTCGTGCGGAGCGAGCAGAGTGTGTACGACGCTCTGGATGCGATGCTGCGTGCGCACGACGACGTCGTGGTCGTCGTCGATGGCGAGGGCCAGGTTCTCGGCGGGCTGCCATGGCAAACCGTCCTCAAGGACACCGGCGACCACCGACAGCGCACGATCCGATGACAGGTCCACTCGGCACCACGACTCAGCCTCGCGGTCGGCGGGACCGCGGGCCAAGAGACCTCGCCTTCATCCTCGACGTGGCCTTCACACCGGTGCTCCTTCTGACCGTCCTCGGTGCGCTGTACGCATACCTGCAGAACCAGCAGCTCGACGACATCGAGCGTCGAGAGATCAACCGACAGGAGATCACCAACCGAGTCATCGAGCACCTCCAGCTCGTGGCCGTCTCAAGCCTGGTCGTGATCCTCATCGCGGTGCCGCTCGGCGTGCTCCTCACCCGTCCTGGGCTACGGCACGCGGCGACGGCCGTGCTTCCGTTGGCCAACCTCGGACAAGCCGTCCCTTCGATCGGCATCCTCGCGCTGCTCGCCATCTGGCAAGGCTTCGGCTTCCACATGGCGGTCATCGCCCTGGTGCTCATCTCGTTCCTGTCGGTGCTGCGCAACACCATGGTCGGTGTTTCCGCTGTGGACTGGTCGCTGATCGAGGCGGCCCGCGGGATGGGGCTGTCCAGGACGGTCGTGCTCTTCCGCGTCGAGCTTCCGCTCGCCGTACCCGTGATACTCGCCGGCATTCGGGTCGCACTGATCCTCAACGTCGGCAGCGCGGCCCTGGCGACGTACACCAACGCAGGCGGCCTCGGGAACCTGATCGAGACTGGAATCGCACTCGACCGCATGCCTGTGCTGCTCACCGGAGGCGTACTCACCGCCGTCCTCGCCCTGACCATCGACTGGCTGGCCGGGCTCACCGAGCGCGTGCTCCGTCCCCGCGGCCTCTAGGAAAGGAAAGTGCTCATGACTCCGTCACCCTTCACGAGTCGACAGCATCGTCGGCCGGGACCGCTGCTGGTCGCCGCCACGATCGCCTCCGCGACCATGCTGCTCGGCGGCTGCGCCCTGGGAAGCGACACCCAACCGACCGCTGAAGCCGGGAGCCTCGCAAAGGACGCGTCGCTCGACGGTGCAACCATCACGGTGGGGTCAAAGGAGTTCACCGAGCAGCTGATCCTCTGCGAGATCACCGCGCAGGCACTGGAGTCGGCCGGCGCGACCGTCGAACGCAAGTGCGGTCTCTCTGGAAGCGACACCACTCGTACCGCACTCACCTCCAGCGAGATCGACCTCTACTGGGAATACACCGGCACAGCCTGGATCGGCTACCTCAAGCACACCGACCCCATCCCAGACGCCACCAAGCAGTACGAGACCGTGGCACAGGAGGACCTCGCCGAGAACGACATCGAATGGCTCGACCCCGCCAAGTACAACAGCACCTACGCGATCGCCGTGGCCAGCAAGGTCGCCGAGCAGCTCGACGTCACCAGCCTCTCGGACTACGCGAACCTCGCCAACTCCGACCCCAAGCAGGCGTCAATGTGCGTCAACACCGAGTTCGAGGCGCGCAACGACGGCCTGCCCGGCCTGGAGAAGAAGTACGGTTTCGAGCTGCCTGCCAACTCCGTCTCCACCATCGCCGAAGGCGCGATCCCCAAGGCCGTCTCCGAAAGCGACCCCTGCAACTTCGGCGACATGACCTCGGTAGACGGCCGCATCCAGTCACTCGACCTGACGATCCTGGAGGACGACCAGCACTTCTTCCCCGTCTACAACCCCGCCGTGACCGTCAACAAGGATGTCCTCGCTAAGAACCCCGACATCGCGAAGGTGATGAACCCGATCGCAGCCGAGCTTGACGAGGAAGCCATCCAGAAGCTTAACGCCGAGGTGGATATCGACGGCCTGCAACCGGAGGACGTCGCCCAGACCTGGCTCCAGGACAAGGGCTTCATCGGCGGCTGACGGGGCGACCGGCCCGCACAACGCCCCAGACTCGGCGGAGGTTGTCGAGGTCGGCGAAAGGGTCGTCTTCGAGGATGAGGAGGTCGCCGGGAGCGCCCTCGGCGATGGTTCCGGCCCCATGGGGCAGGCCGATCGCCCGTGCGGCCTGGGAGGTAGCTGAGCGGAGTGCTTCGGCGACGGGCATCCCGTACTCGTGCATCACGAGGAGCTCATCGACCAGTGCCGGGTGCGGGGTCTGGGGTGCGCCGGCATCGGTGCCGGCGATCACGGGTATCTCAGCCCGCAGCGCCATCGCGAAGCTCGCTTGGTGGGCGTCGACTACCTCCCGGGCTTTGGCGGTTGCGTAGGCGGGGATGCTGCCTCCGCCTCCGCCGGCGAGGGTGCGGTAGGTGACCAGGGTGGGAC
>JBOHDD010000104.1:0-3053 GCA_050699155.1 Nocardioidaceae bacterium | reverse complement strand
ACGTGGATCGGTGCCTACACGGTGATCCTGCTGGTCGGTTCGGTTGCCTTCGGCCGCCGCTGGTTCGCCCAGGCGGACCCGTTCGAGGTGTTCTCCTCGTTCGTCGCCCGGCTGTCGCCGTTCGGCCGCCGCAGCGACGGGGTGCTCGTCGTACGCAACCCGCTGGCCAACCTCGACGGGCTGCCTTCCGGACCCGGGGTCGTCGCGGTGGTCGCCGTGCTGTTCGGCTCCACCGGCTTCGACAGCTTCAGCGAGAGCCCGTTCTGGACCACCTACAGCCAGGCGCTGGCCGACGACGGCGTGCTGCTCGACACAGCGGTCCTGGCCCTCTTCGTGCTGGTGGTGGGAGGGTCGTTCGCCCTCGCCACGATGGTCGTCGGCGGCCTGGGGCATATCGAGCGCCGGTTGCTTCCGCAGACGTTCGCGCACTCCGTCGTCCCGATCATCGTCGGCTACTTCGTGGCTCACTACCTGACGTTGTTCGTGGAGACCGGGCAGCAGGCGGTCGCCCAGCTCAGTGACCCGCTGGGAACAGGGGCGAATCTCCTCGGCACGGCCGACATGGGTGTGAGCTACTACCTCACCCTGCATCCGACGGGTCTGGCGGTCACGAAGGTGTCGGCCGTGGTCCTCGGCCACCTCCTCGGCGCCGTCGCGGCACACGATCGCGCCGTGCGTGTGCTCCCGCGGGGGCGCGAGATGCTCGGGCAGCTGCCGCTGCTGCTGGTCATGGTCTTCTACACCAGCGGTGGCCTGTACCTCCTCCTGTCCTCCTGAGCCGCTACGCCAGGGGTACGCCGAACAGCTCCTCCAGCCGCGCGGCCGTCTCGTCGTACGACCGATGCAACACCGCCGTCATGCCGAGCTCATCGGCGGCGGCGGTGTTGACGGCGAGGTCGTCGACGAACACACAGTCGTGCGCATTGACCTCGAGCCGCGTGCAGGTCAGGTCGAAGATCTCACGCTCGGGCTTGCGCATGCCCACCTCGCCGGAGATCACGACCACGTCGAACATGTCGTCCCAGCCGTCGCGCGGATAGGTGTTGCCCCAGGAGTTGGAGAGCAGGGCCGTCCGGATGCCGTGCTGGTGTGCACGGAAGACCAGCGAGTTCATCGCGTGGGCCCGCTCGAAGTACCCGAACATCCGGTCGAGCAGACCATCCGCCTGTACCGGATGCCCGTCGAGGTGCTGCATGCCAGCCGCGAGCCGCTGCTCGAAGTCGGGTACCCCGAGCTCGCCGCGCTCGAGTGCATGGATGGGGTTGACGGTGACCTCGAGCTGCTCCTCGGGGCCCAGCCATCGCATCATCGCGCGTCGGTACGCCTCGAGGTCGATGTGCTCGTGCTCGGCCCATGCGCGCACGGCCAGGTCGAGGCGTTCGGTCAGCACACCGCCCCAGTCGACGATCAGACCCTGACGGGCCGCGGCTGAGTCCATGGTGGGCAGGCTATGGGACCCGCCGGGCGCGCCATCGTCGACCCCGACGGGGCTGCGGCACACCGAGGACATCGGCCGCGAGGTCGCCCAGCCCTGCAGTCAGCGCGGACCCGGGTGCGCAACCGGTGAGCGTGCGGCCGTGCAGCAGCGCCCTGTCGCAGGCTGCGCGGTCCTCGGGCAGCACCGCGACACTGCGACGACCGGTGAACCGCTCGATCATCGTCGTGACCTCGGCCGCCTGCCAGCCGAGGCTTCCACGCATCCGGTTGACGACGACGGCGGGGTCACAGCCGGGTACGGCGCTGCCCAGGTCCACCACGGCCCGCGCGAGACGGCTCAGGCCGACCGGGTCGGCGGCGCCGACGGCTATCACCCGGTCGGCCTGCTCGAGCACGGTCAGCGTGGCACCGTTGCGTCGGGGTGCGGCGGTGTCGAACATCAGGTCCTCGTCGCTCTCCAGGCTGAACGCACAGTCCACCACCACGACGGACGCCAGCGACCGCGCCGACGCGAGCACCGAGGACATCGACGCGGGGGAGAGCTCTGGCCATCGGTCGGGTCGCGGCAGCCCGGTGAGGACGCGCAGCGAACCCACCTGCCGACAATGCCCGGCCAGCCCCGCGGGGTCGAGGGCACCGACCTTCGCGCTGCGCGCGGCGGCGAGCAACCCGGACGCGTCGTCGAGCATCGCGAGCTGCTGGGCGACCGAGCCGCCGTACACGTCGGCGTCGATCAGCAGCGTGCTCGTCCCGAGCTCGGCGAGCTCGGCTGCCAGCCCGACGGCAACCGTGGACCTGCCTGGTGCTCCGGCCGGGCCCCAGACCGCCACCACCCGGCCGAGCTCGGCGTCGGCGACGGCATCCTCGTCTCCCACGTCGACCGCCCCGACGGGAGGGGCGTCGGTGCTTGCCAGGCTGGCCACGATCCGGCCGGCCAGGTCGTCGGGTCCCTGCGCCGGCAGCACCGCCCCGATGCCGATCTGATGCAACCGGTGGGTCGCCGCGTGGGTCTCGTCGCCGACGACACCGAGCGGCTCCACCTGAGAAGCGCGCAGCCGGGCCACCACATCGGCGTCGAGGTGCGGCAGGTCGGCCGCGATCAGGGCGGCCCTGGCCTGCCCGGTCGTCGCCGCCGCGACGAGGTCGGCGACGTCGACGCAGCGACGTACGATGTGGACCCCCTCGCGCTCCTGTCCTTGCAGCGCCACGACCACCGACGACTCGAAGGCGGAGCCGGTCAGCGCCAGCAGCACCGGCGTCGTCATCTCCCAGCCCCGTGCCGCACCAGCACCACCGAGCCGGTCGAGATCTCGCCCACCACGTCACCGAGGCCGCTCCCCGCACCCTCGTCGAGTCCGAGCAGCACCTGACGCGTGGCGGCCTCCCCCAGCGGGCCGCTGCCACGCGCTGTCCCGACCACGGGTACGGCGGACAGCACCAGCTCAGCCGTGGTGTCGACTCCAGCCACCGACTCCGCCGCGACCCAGACGTCGACCACGTCACCGACGCCGAGGTCCTCGGGAGCACCCGCCGCGCCGACGACGACCGGCAGCTCGAACGCCGCACCCGCGCCGGGACCGAACGCTGCCCGCGCGAGCAGCTCACCTGCCCCCAGG
>JBOHDD010000103.1:0-7535 GCA_050699155.1 Nocardioidaceae bacterium | reverse complement strand
CGACGAAGGCCCCTTTCACCATCGCGCGACGCGGCAGACCGGCGGCCGGCAGCAGGGTGAAGATGGTGAAGAACAGCATCGTGCTCGCCGCCACGCCCAGTGCGATGCCGACGGCTGCGACCACTGTGCCCATGCCCGGGATCTCGTCGAGCAGCAACGCCGAGAGAATGATCTCGGTCAGGTTGGCGACCGCGCTCGACAGCGCCACGGACACCACCAGGACGATCCCGATGATCGCCAGCGCCAGCAAATCGACCACCTTGGCGACGACGAAGTTGCGCTGCTCCTGCTTCGGCACCTGGAACACGCCCTGCAGTCCCGCCCGCAGGGCAGAGATCCAACCGAGCCCGGAGTAGAGCAGACCGACGAGCGCGACCAGCCCGACCGCCCCAGCGCTCTTGGCGAAGGTGTCGATGTCGATGGCGGCGTCGGGCGTGTCGCCGATCAGCCCCGGGAAGATCGACTCGATCGCGGCGATCATCTGCTCGCGCGCCTCGGGCACCACCACGGCCACGTAGCTGATCACCGCGAACGCGATCACGAGCACCGGGAAGAACGACAGGAACCCGAAGTAGGTGACCGCGCCGGCCAGCATGGTGCCCTGCACGATGCCCATGTGCTCGACCATGCGGACGACATGGTCGAGCACCGACCAGCGTTCACGCAGCCCTGCGAACGCCGCCTTCCCCCGATCGAGCAGACCGGGTTCCGGCTTTTCCTCCGCCTTCTCTGGGTTGTCGGCCATGTGAAGTTCCTACCACTGACCGTTGCCAGCCGATCAGGCGCCGGCCGGCGTGGCGAGCGCGAAACTGCGGTAGGGGCGCCAGACCCCGTCGTCGCCGTGGGTGTAGAGGTGGAACTCCTCGACGTCGAAGGTGACGTCGAAGTCGGCGAGCGCGTCGAACGCCTTGTCCAGGGTGGAGTCGTCGAGATGGTGTGCCACCGTCACGTGCGGGTGGTAGGGAAACGAGAGCTCCTGGTCGAGGCGACCGGAGCGTACGGCGTTGGCCAGCACCTCGCACGCGGAGATGCCCTCGGTGACCGCCACGAACACGACCGGGGACACCGGTCGGAAGGTGGCAGTGCCCCGCAGGTGCATCCGGAACGACCGGTGACGTCCCGAGACCTCGTGCAGATGCTCCTCGACGTCGTCGATCTCGTCGGGGTCGACCACGGTCGGCGGCAGCAGGGTCACATGGGTCGGGATCAGGTCGGCCTGTGGGTCGCCGAAGGAGGCACGATGGTCTCGGAGCTCGGTGGCGTACGGCTCCGGAATCGCGATGGCCACACCGATCGTCTGCACCGGGCAACCCTACCCGTAGGTCATCTCACCGCCGGGACGAAGCCGACCCTGTCGTACACCGCCCGCAGGGTCGGGCCGGCGACCTCCCGGGCATGCGTGGCCCCGTCGGCGAGCACCCGGTCGAGCTCGGCCGGGTCGTCGAGCAGCTCGAGGGTCCGGTTGCGGAACGGCGTGACGAAGTCGCCGACCACCTCCCCGAGCGCCTTCTTGAAGTCGCCGTACCCCCGGCCGGCGTACTCCTGCTCGACGTCGCCGACGCTGCGGCCGGTCAACGTCGAGTAGACCGTCAGCAGGTTGGAGATGCCCGGCTTCTCCGTCTCGTCGAAGACCACGTCCCGCCCGGAGTCGGTCACCGCGGACCGGATCTTCTTGGCCGACCGGTTCGGCTCGTCGAGCAGCTCGACGATCCCCGCCGGGGTGGAGGCCGACTTGCTCATCTTGATGCCCGGGTCCTGCAGGTCGAGGATCTTCGCCGTCTCCTTCAGGATGTACGGCTGCGGCAGGGTGAACGTGTCGCCGAACCGATGGTTGAACCGTCCGCCGAGGTTGCGGGTGAGCTCGAGATGCTGGCGCTGGTCCTCTCCAACAGGGACGCGGTCGGCCTGGTACACGAGGATGTCGGCGGCCTGCAGGACCGGATAGGTGAACAGCCCTACGGTCGCACGCTCGGCGCCGCCCCGCGCGGCCTTGTCCTTGAACTGCGTCATCCGGCTGGCCTCCCCGAAGCCGGTGAGGCAGCTGAGCACCCAGGCAAGCTGAGCGTGCTCGGGCACGTGCGACTGCGCGAACAGCGTCGACCGCGCCGGGTCGACTCCGGCCGCCAGCAGCTGTGCCGCCGAGCGGCGGGTTCGCTCAGACAACATCGCCGGGTCGTGCTCGACGGTGATCGCGTGCATGTCGGCCATCATGTAGAAGGCGTCGTGGTCCTCCTGCAGGGCCACCCACTGCCGCACCGCGCCCAGGTAGTTGCCGAGGTGGAACGAGTCGGCGGTCGGCTGGATCCCGGACAGGACGCGAGGACGCGCGCCGGGCGCCGAGGTGGCAGCGGGACTGGGCATGAGCGGCATTCTGCCAGCGGTGAGACCGTCCCCTCGCCCCGGGATCCGTCACCATGTCAGGGTGGCCGCGGAACGGGTTTCGCATGCCCACTCCCCAAGGCTTCCGGGGTCTCCCCGGGGGCTGTAAACCGAGGGAAGCCACCAGCACACCCGGTTACATGGCGCGTGGGGCGGCGCTCAGCCGACGCGGCGGTCCTCGAGGCCGGCGTCTTGGTCCTGGTCGCTCTCCCCCTCCGCACCCTCCTCGGTGTCGGGTGCGGGTTCCGGCTCACGCGCACGCGGCGTGACCCGCACGCGGGACACGCGGCGACCGTCGAGCTCGGTGACCGTCAGCCGGTTGCGGTCCAGCTCCACCACCTCGCCAACCCTCGGCACGTGGCCGAGCTCGCTGACGATGTAACCGGCGACGGTCTCGTACGGCCCCTCCGGCAGCGCGATACCGGTCTCGTCTTCGAAGTCGTCGAGGTTCAGCAGGCCGTCGACATCCACGTCGCCGGTGAGGTGCCGGGTGGTGTCGCCCTCCTCGGTGTCGTACTCGTCGCGGATGTCACCGACCAGCTCCTCGACCAGGTCCTCGAGCGTGACGACGCCGGCGGTTCCGCCGTACTCGTCCATCACGATCGCCAGATGGGCACTCTCCCGCCGCATGTCGGTCAGCGCGGCGATGATGTGCCGCGTCGACGGCAGGGTCAGCACGTCGCGCGTCACCTCCTGGACACGCACCGAGCGGCCGGCCAGATCCGGCGAGAGCAGGTCACGCACGTGCACGAAGCCGATCACATCGTCGGAGGAGTCGCGGGTGACCGGGTAACGGGAGTGCGGTTGTTCCAGCGCCTGTTTCACCGCCTTGTACACCGGGGTGGCGGCGTCCAGGAAGTCCACCTCCGTCCGCGGGACCATCACCTCGCGGATCTGCCGGTCGCCCGCCTCGAACACGTCGTTGAGGATCCGCCGCTCCTCCTCCCCCAGCGTCTCGTGGCCCGACACCAGCTCGCGCAGCTCCTCGTCGCTGATCTGCTCGCGCTGCGCGTGTGGGTCGGCACCGACCAGCCGGAGTACGACGTTCGTCGACGCAGAGAGGAACCAGATCGCCGGCCTGGAGAGCCTGGCCATCCAGTCCACGACCGGGGCCAGCACCAGGGCGAACCGCTCCGCCTTCTGCATCGCCAGGCGCTTGGCCGCGAGCTCGCCGAGAACGATCGAGAAGTAGGCCACCATCACCGTGACCAGCACCAGGGAGACCGCGGTGGCCCAGCTCTCCGGCAGCCCCCAACCCTCCAGCACGGGAGCCAGCTTGCGGCTGATCGTGGCACCACCGAACGCCGAGGCCATGAAGCCGGCCAGGGTCACGCCGATCTGCACCGCGGACAGGAAGCGGTTGGGGTCGGCGTTGAGGCGGGCAACCATCCGGCCCCGCCGGCCGCGGCCGGCCAGGTTGCGCACCTGGCTCTCCCGCAGGGAGACAAGTGCGATCTCGGCGGCGGCGAAGACGCCCCCGACCAGCACGAACACGATGACGATGGCGAGGTCACGAAGCGTGCCGTTCACCGATCGGCCTCCACGGGCCGATGGCAACGGCACCTCGTACTACAGGACTCGTCCATGTTGAAGAGCGTAGACGAGACGGGTCGGCCCGGGGTAGCAGATGGAGCAGGCGACGAATCCGGTTGCCGCGTGGGGCCGTTCGGCAGCAGAGTTTGCCGCATGCGGTTCCCGGACGACGTACCCGTGCTCAGCGACGACGTCGTGACCCTGCGCGCGCACACCGCCGCGGACCTCGAGCGGATCGTCGAGCAGTGCAACGACCCGGAGAGCGTCGCCTGGACCACGGTCCCCGCGCCGTACGGCCCTGAGGACGCGGTGGAGTGGGTCGGCACGACGATCCCCGCAGGGTGGTCCACCGGGGCCGACCTGTGCTTCGCGGTCGACCACGGCGGGCAGTTCGTCGGATCCGTGAACCTCCGGCCCCGCAACGGCGCGGAGGCGGAGGTGGGATTCGGGCTGCACCCGGCCGCACGCGGCAAGGGTGTGATGCGCCGTGCCGTGGACCTGCTCCTGGACTGGGGTTTCGAGAGGCAGGGACTCTCGGTCGTCAGCTGGCGCGCGAACGCCGGCAACTGGGCTTCGCGCCGGGTCGCCTGGGCGGTGGGTTTCCACTTCGGGCCGACCATCCCGCGAGCGCTGCAGCAGCGCGGCGAGAGATACGACGCCTGGACCGGCTGGATCGCGGCCGGCGACTCGCGCAAGCCGAAGGAACGGTGGTTCGACGTACCCGTGCTCGAGACCGACCGCCTGCGGCTGCGCGGATGGCGCACCGACGACGGCGAACGCCTCGTGCAGGCGGCGAACGACGAGCGGCTGCGGCGCTTCATCCCGCAGACTCCCCTGCCGCTCGATCTCGCGGGAGTACCGGCCTACCTGCTCCGTGTGGACCTGGCCACGGCGCAGGGCGCACGGCTGGCCTGGTGCGTGGCCGACCGGCAGACCGACCGGGCGCTGGGCAACGTCGCGATCTTCGACTTCGAGGGGCCAGAGGGCGCAGAGGGCGCGCAGCTCGGTTATTGGGCACACCCCGACGCGCGCGGCAGCGGCGTGCTGAGCCAGGCGGCCCGGGTGGTGGCCGACTGGGCGCTGACGGCGACTCCGGACGGCCTCGGGCTGCGCCGGCTGTACCTGCTCAGCGCGGTCTCCAACACCGCCTCCCGGCGGGTGGCCGAGCAGGCGGGGTTCACCCATGTCGGCACCGAGCGCGCGGCCGCAACGGTCGTGGACGGCGGGTTCGACGACAACGCGCTCTACGACCGGCTCGCCACCGACCGACCCCCGGATGTCAGGCGAGCCTGCGGCGCAGCTCCTCGTTGATCGCCGGCACGATCTCGTGCAGGTCACCGACCACCGCGAAGTCGGCCCGGGTGACCATCGGCGCGTCGGCGTCGGTGTTGATCGCCAGGATCGTCTTGGCGCTCTGACAGCCGGCCCAGTGCTGGATGGCGCCGCTGATCCCGCAGGCGACGTAGAAGTCGGGCGAGATACGGCTGCCGGTCTGCCCCACCTGCTCGTGGTGTGGCCGCCAGCCCAGGCTGGTCACCACCCGCGACACCCCGAGCGCACCGTCGAGCAGGTCGACCAGCTCCAGCAGGTCGCCGAACCCGTCCGGCCCGCCGGCCCCGCGACCGGCGCCCACGACCACGCGGGCCTCGGTCAGGGCACCGGTCTCGTTGGTCTCGGCGGCGGCCTCGATCCGGGCTACCCGCGCACGCAGGTCGCGCTCGGTCAGCGTGGGTGTGCAGGTCTCGACCTCGACGTCGGTCCTGTCCGCCGCGGGCTCGGGGTCCAGGGCGTGCCCTGCGACCGAGACCACGGCGACGTCGCCGTCGACCCGCATCTCCTCCCATGCCGTACCGCCGAGCACCTGCCGGGTGACGGTCAGCGGGTCGGTCTGGTCGACGTCGACGACGTTGGCCGCCATCACGGCGTCCAGCCGGGTGGCGACGTGGGCGAGGACCTCGTTGCCCCGCGGGGTGCCGGCGGCGATGACGGAGCCGGCCGCGAACCTCGTCACGACGTCTGCCACGGAGACTGCCCAGGCTGCCGCGGAGTACGCCGACAGCTGCTCGTGCTGGGCATGGTGCAGAGACGACACACCCTGCACCGCGAGCTGGTCGACCACCTGCTTGTGTACCTCGTCCGCGACGGGGCCCACGACCACCGCGTGCACCGGCGCGCCGTCGAGGCGCGCGGCCAGCCGCCGCGCGAACGTCAGTGCCTCGCGAGCGACCAGCGTGGCGCCCTGGGCGTCGGTCTCGAGGAGTACGACGACGGGCTGCGGGGTCATCGCGACACCACCCCCAGCCGGAACAGCAGGTCGACGACCGCCGGAGCCGCCTCCGGTCCCTCACCGAGCACCTCCACCGAGCTCGGCTTCTCCGGTGGCAGCTTCAGCCGCACCCGTCCGGAGCCGACCGGCTGCACCTGCGGCGTGATGGTGTCCACGGCCGTGCGCTTGGCCTTCATCCGGCCCGGGATGGACGGGTAGCGCGGCGCCACCCCTCCCTCCTGGATCGCGACGACGGCCGGAAGCGCGACCTCGAACACCTCGGTGCCGTCGGGCCCGTCACCGTGTGCGTAGACCATGTCGCCGTCGACCTCGCACCGGGCGATGCCGGTCATCACCGGGCGGTCGAGCATGTACGCGAGCCGCACCCCCACCTGGAAGTCTCCGGTGTCGGCGGCGTCGTTGCCCAACAGCACGAGCGGGTACTCCCTGCCCTGGCTCTCGTGGGCTCGTACGACCTCCGCGATCGCGGCGGCGACGTCCCGCGGCCCGAAGGCGTCGAGGTCGGCCTCGACCAGGACGGCCGACGCACACCCGACGGCGACCGCGTCACGGACCTGCGCCACGGCGTCTGCGGAGCCGACCGTGAGCACCGTCGCCTCGCCTCCGGTGGCAGCAGCCACCTGCACGGCCAGCTCGACCGCGCACTCCTCGTGCGGGCTCACGGTGTGGCCAAGGTGCTGCACGTCGACAGACCGGCCGTCGGCGGTCAGCGCCACCTGCCCGGACACGTCCGGCACGCGCTTGATGCAGACAAGGACGTCGACCATGTCCTACCCCCGGATCCGTGCGTTGTGGGGGTCGAAGAGCGGGGTCGCGTCGGCCGCGGCCACCGTCACCGGATACCGCTCCTCCATGTAGACCACCGCGAGCTGGTTGCCGACCACAGCCTGGTCCGGCGGCAGGTAGCTCATCAGCAGGTGGCTGCCCAGCGACGGAGCAGAACCGGCCGAGGTGACGTACGAGCGGTGGCCGTGACCGTCGACCAGCGGAGCCCCGTCGCGGCTGACCACCGGCTCTCCGCCGAGCATGTAGCGCCTGGTCCCGTCGGCGGACGTGTGGTCGTCGACGGTGAGCGTGCAGAGCACGGCGGCGGGCTCGGCCGCGCGCTGCTTGAGGTAGGCCTCACGGCCGGTGAAGTCGGCATCCTTGACCCTGGGCCGCATCATCCCGGCCTCGACCAGCGTCCGCTCGGCGTCGAGCTCGGCCCCATGTGCGCGGTAGCCCTTCTCGATCCGTCCCGTGGTCCCGTAGACGCCGATGCCGGCCGGCACGAGGCCGTGCGGCCGTCCGGCCTGGTGTACGACGTCCCACAGCCTGGCTCCCTGCTCCATCGGGA
>JBOHDD010000102.1:0-4808 GCA_050699155.1 Nocardioidaceae bacterium | reverse complement strand
ACCCGGCTGACGCCTTCGGGCGGGTCGGTGCGGTCGCCGGGCACAGCGTCGGTGAGATCACCGCTGCCGCGGGCGCCCGGGTGGTCACCGCCGAGCAGGCGATGGTGTTCGTGCGTGAACGTGGCCGTGTGATGGCGGAGGCGTCGGCCCGCACCGCCACCAGCATGACCGCGATCCTCGGCGGCGACCGCGACGAGGTGCTGGCCAAGCTCGAGCAGCACGACCTGACTGCCGCCAACGAGAACGGACCTGGCCAGATCGTGGCCGCCGGCACCAGGGACCAGCTGGCAGCCTTCCGGGACGACGCACCCGCCAGGGCACGGCTGATGCCACTGTCGGTGGCGGGCGCGTTCCACACCGAGCACATGAGCAGTGCGGTCGACAGCCTGGGACGCTTCGCCCGCGCCATCTCCACGCATGACCCGCGCACCGCCCTGCTGAGCAACCGTGACGGTCAGGTCGTGCACGACGGCCAGGAGGTCCTTCGCCGCCTGGTCAGCCAGGTGAGCAACCCCGTCCGCTGGGACCTGTGCATGCAGACCATGAGCGACCTCGGCGTGACCGGCATGATCGAGATGCCACCGGCCGGCACCCTCACCGGTATCGCCCGTCGGGCGCTCGAGGGTGTGGAGACGTTCGCCCTGAAGACTCCCGACCAGCTCGACGATGCCCGCGCGTTCGTCGACAAGCACGGCAGCGCCTCTCCGCTGGACACCACCCCGACATGGCGCCTGCTGGTCGCGCCCGCGAAGGGCACGTTCCATGCAGCCGGCGGCCAGGAGGCCGGCAGCAGTCTCGACCCCGGCGCCTCGGTGGGTGCCGTGCACAGCCTGCGTGACGCCCTCCCCGTGGTGGCGCCGCACGGCGGCAGCATCGTGGAGTGGCTCGTCGAGGACGGTGACCTCGTCTCCCCCGGGCAACCTCTGGTTCGACTGCACCCCGAAGGGCAGACATGAGTGCAAAGCTGACCAACTCCACCGGCGCGCCGCATGCTCAGCTGCTCGGCATCGGGGCCTACCGGCCCCGGCGGGTCGTGACCAACGCCGAGATCATCGAGCACATCGAGTCCACCGACGAGTGGATCCGGACCCGCTCCGGGATCATCGAGCGGCGTTTCGCCGAGCCCGACGAGACCGTCCAGGCGATGTCGGTGAGCTCGGCCCGCTCTGCGCTCGAGGCCGCCGACATCGACCCGAAGCAGATCGACTGCATCGTGGTCGCCACCGTCTCGCACCTGCTGCAGACCCCGGCAGTGGCCACCCTCATCGCCACCGAGCTCGGCTCCACGCCCGCCGCGGCCTTCGACATCTCGGCGGCCTGCGCCGGCTTCTGCCACGCGGTCGCGCTGGGGTCCGACATGGTCCGCTCGGGTACGGCGAAGTACGTGCTCGCGATCGGCGTCGAGAGACTCTCCGACATCACCGACCGCACCGACCGCGGCACCGCGTTCATCTTCGCCGACGGCGCCGGCTCGGCGGTGATCGGACCGGCCCAGGAGCCGGGGATCGGGCCGGTGGTGTGGGGGTCCGACGGCGACAAGTTCGACCTGATCCGGCAGAAGGAGTCGTGGATGGACGTCCTCGACTCCGCCGCACCGTCGATGCCCCACCTGCGGATGGACGGCAACCCCGTCTTCCGCTGGGCCTCCTACGAGATGGCCAAGGTCGGGCGTGAGGCACTCGACCGGGCCGGGATCACCGTCGACGACCTCGACGCGTTCATCCCACACCAGGCCAACATGCGCATCACCGACGCGATGGCCCGGGCGTTGAAGCTGCCGGAGCACGTCACGGTCGCACGTGACATCGCCTACCAGGGCAACACATCGGCGGCATCGGTACCACTGGCGATGGACCGGATGATCCGAGACGGCGAGGTCAAGAGCGGTGACACCGCGCTCCTCATCGCGTTCGGAGCCGGGCTGGCCTATGCCGCGCAGGTAGTCAAGATCCCGTGAGCACCTGCTCACAAGACCGTTCCCACCGCGCCAACACCGTAAAGGAGTAGCAGATGCCCACTACCGACGAGATCCGTTCCAGCCTCGCCGAGATCGTGAACGAGGTCGCCGGGATCCCCGCCGACGAGGTCCAGATGGACAAGTCCTTCACCGACGACCTCGATGTCGACTCGCTGTCGATGGTCGAGGTGGTCGTGGCCGCCGAGGAGAAGTTCGACGTCAAGATTCCGGACGAGGAGGTCAAGAACCTCAAGACCGTCGGCGACGCCGTGGCATACATCGAGCGCGTTGGCTCCTGACCGTCGTACTCCCCTCTCGCAGAGAAGGTGACACAGCAGATGAGCAGCACCCGTGTCGTCGTGACCGGCCTCGGGGCCACCACCCCCCTCGGCGGGGACGTCCCGTCGACGTGGGAGGCCATGCTCGCGGGGAAGTCCGGCGCGTCCACCCTCACCGAGGACTGGGCGCAGGAGCTGAACGCCCGGATCGCGGCCAGGGTCGCGGTGGAGCCGAGTGAGCAGATCGAGCGGGTCAAGGCCCGTCGCCTCGACCGCTCGGGCCAGTTCGCGGTCGCTGCCGCCAACGAGGCCTGGGCAGACTGCGGGCTGGGCGAGGGCGAGGTCGACCCCGAACGGCTGGGTGTGGCCATCGCCTCCGGCATCGGCGGTATCACCACCCTGCTGAACAACTACGACACGCTGAGGGACAAGGGGGCACGACGCGTCTCGCCACTGGCGATCCCGATGTTGATGCCCAACGGTCCCGCGGCCAGTGTCGGCCTCGCGCTCGGTGCCCGCGCGGGCGTGCACACACCGGTGTCCGCATGCGCCTCCGGCAACGAGTCCATCGCCCACGGGATCGACATGATCCGGCTGGGACGCGCCGACGTGGTGGTGGTCGGCGGCACCGAGGCTGCGATCCACGCACTGCCGCTGGCCGCCTTCGGCCAGATGATGGCGCTGTCCAAGCGCAACGACGACCCGACCGCCGCGTCCCGTCCCTGGGACCGCGACCGCGACGGATTCGTCCTCGGCGAGGGGGCGGCGGTGCTCGTGATCGAGTCAGCCGAGCATGCCGAGCGCCGGGGAGCCAAGGTGTACGCCGAGGTGGCCGGCGCCGGCATCACCGCCGACGCGCACGACATCGCCCAGCCCGACCCGGCCGGGGTGGGCGCCACCCGGGCGATGGCGGCGGCATTGCGCGAGTCCGCGATGAAGCCCGACGACATCGTGCACATCAACGCACACGCCACATCGACACCGCTGGGTGACGTGGCCGAGGCGCAGGCGATCGGCAAGGCACTCGGGGAGGCAGCCGAGGGCGTCGTACTCACCTCGACGAAGTCGATGACCGGCCACCTGCTCGGCGCTGCCGGGGCCATCGAGTCGGTGGCGACCGTCCTTGCGCTTCACCACCGCCTCGTCCCGCCCACGATCAACCTCGACAACCTCGACGAGGCCGTGACGCTGGACATCGCGCACGAACCGCGCAAGCTGGCCGACGGTCCTCTGGCCGCACTCAACAACTCCTTCGGCTTCGGCGGCCACAACGTCGCCCTTGCCTTCCGTTCCGTCTGACCGAGGGAGCCCCGCATGACCGTCAGCCACGAGAGGACCTCGCAGGCGCCGGACAGGGCAGGGGGCGGGAAGGCGAAGCCGTCCAAGCCGGCCCGCGAGGACGACCCACGCAACCCGAACACCAGGTTGGCGGCGTTCTTCGACGTGGGCAGTGTCGAGCTGGTCAGCGACGACGACGGCAGCGGCATGCTGGCTGCCACGGGCACGGTCGAGGGCGCACCCGTCGTCGCCTTCTGCTCCGACGCCACCGTGATGGGTGGGGCGATGGGACATGAGGGCTGCAAGGTCGTGGTCGAGGCGTACGCCCGCGCGGTCTCCGACGGCATACCGATCGTGGGTCTGTGGCACTCAGGTGGTGCCCGGCTGGCCGAGGGCGTGCTGTCCCTGCATGCGGTCGGCGAGATCTTCCACGCGATGACGCTTGCGTCGGGCAAGATCCCGCAGATCTCGGTGGTGCTGGGCCCCGCTGCCGGCGGGGCTGCCTACGGGCCGGCGCTGACCGACGTGGTGGTCCTCGGCCCGGAGGGCCGCATCTTCGTGACCGGGCCCGAGGTGGTGCGCTCGGTCACCGGTGAGGACGTCGACATGCTCAGGCTCGGGGGGCCCGAGCCCCATGGCCGTCGATCGGGTGTGGTGCATGTGCTCACCGAGAGCGAGGCAGATGCCATCGGCGAGGCGCGCAGGCTGACACAGCTGCTCGGCGCGCAGGGCCACATGGACCCGACGACGGTCAAGGACGTCGACCTCGACCGGACCCTGCCGGACTCGTTCCGGCGTGCGTACGACGTACACCCCCTGGTGGCTGCGGTCCTCGACGAGGACACGATGGTCGAGCTGCATGCGCGCTGGGCACCCAACATCGTGACGGCGCTGGGGCGTCTGGGCGGCCGCACAGTCGGGGTGGTCGCGAACAACCCGCTCCGGCTGGGGGGTTGTCTGGACTCGCTCTCCGCCGAGAAGGCTTCCCGCTTCGTGCGCATGTGTGACGCCTTCGGTGTCCCGCTGGTGGTGATCGTCGACGTACCCGGATACCTGCCCGGCGTGGGCCAGGAGTGGGACGGCGTGGTGCGTCGCGGTGCGAAGCTGCTGCACGCCTTCGGCGAGACGGTGGTGCCGCGGGTGACGTTGGTGACCCGCAAGGCGTACGGCGGTGCCTACATCGCGATGAACGCTCGTTCGCTCGGCGCGACCCGAGTCCTCGCCTGGCCGGGTGCCGAGGTGGCCGTCATGGGCGCGGTCGCCGCGGTGCGGATCCTGCATCGCCGCAGGCTCGC
>JBOHDD010000101.1:0-4023 GCA_050699155.1 Nocardioidaceae bacterium | reverse complement strand
ATTGTGTGTGTTGACGGGTCGTGAACGTGGGCTGGCGAGGCGATAGGGTCGGCCCATCCTGGATCGGCTGAGAGGGAGTGCGTCTGATGGACAAGGTCGTCGGCAGCGCTGCGGAGGCAGTGGCTGACGTCGCTGACGGTGCATCGCTGGCGGTGGGCGGTTTCGGGCTGTGCGGGATCCCGAGCGTGCTGATCGCGGCGTTGCTGGAGCAGGGCGCGAGCGACCTGGAGGTGGCGTCGAACAACTGCGGTGTCGACGACTGGGGACTGGGTCTGTTGCTGTCCGAGAAGCGGATCCGCCGGATGGTGTCGAGCTACGTCGGGGAGAACAAGGAGTTCGCCCGGCAGTACCTCTCCGGCGAGCTGGAGGTGGAGCTGACGCCGCAGGGCACGCTGGCCGAGCGGCTGCGCGCTGCCGGTTCCGGGATCCCGGCCTTCTATACCGCGACCGGCGTGGGCACCCAGATCGCCGACGGCGGGCTGCCCTGGCGGTACGACTCCGAGGGCAACGTGACGGTGGCCTCTCCGGAGAAGGAGACGCGGCAGATGGACTTCAAGGGCGAGCAGCGGACCTTCGTGCTCGAGCACGCCCTGGTCTGCGACTTCGGCCTGGTCCGGGCCTGGAAGGGCGACCGGCACGGCAACCTGATGTTCCGCGACACGGCCCGCAACTTCAACCCCCTGTGCGCGATGGCCGGCCGGGTCACAGTCGCCGAGGTCGAGCAGCTCGTCGAGCCCGGCGACCTCGACCCCGACCAGATCCACCTGCCGGGCATCTACGTCCACCGGGTACTGGCTCTGACGCCGGAGCAGGCGACCGAGAAGCGGATCGAACGCCGTACGACCCGTCCTCGAGGAGAGAACAGCTGATGGCACTGACGCGTGAGCAGATGGCCGCTCGTGCGGCCCAGGAGCTGCACGACGGCGACTACGTCAACCTCGGTATCGGGCTGCCGACCTTGGTGCCCAACTATGTACCGGATGACGTCGAGCTGGTGCTGCAGTCCGAGAACGGCATCCTGGGTGTCGGGCCGTACCCGTACGACGACGAGGTCGACCCGGACATGATCAACGCCGGCAAGGAGACCGTCACCCTCCGAAAGGGCTCGTCGATCTTCGACTCGGCCACCAGCTTCGGGATGATCCGGGGCGGCAAGGTGGACGCGGCGATTCTGGGCGCCATGCAGGTGTCAAGGACCGGCGACATCGCCAACTGGATGATCCCGGGCAAGATGATCAAGGGTATGGGTGGCGCGATGGACCTCGTCGTCGGCGCGCAGAAGGTCGTCGTGCTGATGGAGCACAGCGCCAAGGACGGCTCCTACAAGATCGTCAACGAGTGCTCGCTGCCCTACACCGGCCTGGCCTGTGTGCAGCGCATCATCACCGACCTCGCCGTCATCGACGTGACCCCGGACGGCCTGGTCCTACGCGAGCTCGCCCCCGGGGTCAGTGTCGGCGAGGTGCGCGAGAGGACCGAGCCCGAGCTCACCGCCGGCAGCGATCTGCACGAGACCGCGACCGCGGCCGGTTAGGTTCGTCACAGGCAGGTTTCCGTCCCTAGAAGTCGGCTGAGAGTTCCCCTCCTGTTTCGGTAGCCTTGGCTCGATGACCAGGCGAGCGTATGTGTTGGCGGTAACGCTTGCCGTCCTGATGGGGGGACTCTCCGTAGTGGCGGCGGCGGTGCTCGACCTGCCGTTGCGCGACCCCGACGGCACCGTCGGCCCGTCCTGGGTGCGGCTGCCGCTGATCGCACTCGCCTGCTTCCTGGTCGACGTGCTGCCCCGCAGCGTTCACCGGGCCGGCGGTGTCCGCGGCATGTCGGCACACTTCAAGGCCGTCGTCCGTGAGCGGTGGACCCGTGACCGGATGGAGCTCATCGTGGTGGGGCTCGGCAGCTTCTACCTGACCTACGTCGGCTACCGGAACCTGAAGAGCTTCTTGCCGTGGATCCGCGACCACACCTACGACTGGGCGCTCGCCGACCTCGACCGCGTTCTCGCGCTGGGCTACGAGCCGGCCACGGTCCTGCAGGCCATCCTCGGCACCGGGGTCGCGGCCCACGTGCTGTCGCTCTTCTACGTCGGTTACCTCGCGTTCGTGCCTGTCTCCCTGGCGGCCTGGCTGGTGTGGTCCCGCAACATCGCCGGCGGACTCTGGTACAGCAGCGCCCTCTGCGTGAACTGGGCGCTCGGACTCGCCAGCTACTACCTGATCCCCTCCCGCGGACCGGCGTTCGTCGAGCCGTCGCTGTTCTGGGACCTGCCCGACACCCCGGTGCGGTCCCTGCAGGCGGCGCTGTGGGCCTCGCGGCACGAGGTCATCACCGATCCGAACGCCACCCAGGCGGTCCAGAGCATTGCCGGGTTCGCGTCCCTGCATGTGTCGGTGGTCTTCTCCGCCGCACTGATCACGCACCTGACGGTGCGCAACCAGTGGATCCGGTGGGGCATGTGGACGTACCTGCCGGTCACTGTCGTGGCGACGCTCTACTTCGGCTGGCACTACATCGCCGACGACATCGCCGGTCTCGCGATCGGGCTGGTGGCCGTCGTCATCGGCGCGTGGGTCACCGGGCACGAACTGAAGCCGAAATACCGCGGCCGCATCTTCGGGACAGGGGACCTCGAGGACCTGCCGCCTCCCGAGATCGCCGCCGACCGTGAGCTGGAGTCGACGAAGGCCGGCTGACGACCAGTGCCTAGACACGGAGTACGCCGGAGTCCCGGCGGAGGTCACTCCCAGTCCGGCCGCAGCGGGAAGTCCGCCCGCCCGTCGCGGTGCAACCGCACCCCGAGCACCTGGTGCAGCTGGATCTGGTTGCGCTCGAACCCCAGCCGCGACCCGGCGAGGTAGAGCCCCCACACCTTGGCCGTCGCCTCGCCGACCTCCCGCACGCACTCGTCCCAGTGCTCGACGATGTTGGAGCACCAGGCGGCACAGGTGCGGGCGTAGTGCTCGCGCAGGTTCTCCTCGTGCCGTACCTCGAACCCGACGTTCTGCATCGCGGTGATGATGGTGCCGGACCCGATCAGCTCGCCGTCGGGGAAGACGTACCGGTCGATGAACCCGGCCCGGGTGCGGGCGGGGTGCAGGCTGTCCGGTCGGGTGATGCAGTGGTTGAGCAACCGCCCACCGGGCCGCAGCCGACTCTGCAGGAAGCTGAAGTACGACGGGTAGTTGCGGACTCCGATGTGCTCGGTCAGGCCGATCGAGCTCACCGCGTCGAACCCGGTGTCGGAGACCTCGCGGTAGTCCAGATGTCGTACCTCGGCCAGGTCGTCGAGGCCCTGGCGCTTGATCTCGGCCTGGGCCCAGGTGGCCTGCTCGGCGGACAGGGTGACGCCGAGCCCGCGTACGCCGTACTCGCGGGCCGCGTGCACGACCATGCCTCCCCAGCCGCAGCCGACATCGAGCAGCCGGTCACCCTCCCGCAGCGCGAGCTTGCGGGCGACCAGGTCGTACTTGGCGGCCTGCGCCTCCTCCAACGTCGCGCCCTCGTGTGGGTAGCACGCGCAGGTGTAGGTCATGGAGGGCCCGAGCACCAGCTCGTAGAACCGGTTGGACACGTCGTAGTGGTGCGAGATGGCTTCTGAGTCGCGTCGACGCGAGTGGCGGGTGCCCGACAGCATCCGGCGCCAGTCCGGCGCCGCCTCCTGCGGGGGCGGTGGCGGTGGGGGGATCAGCGTGCGAAGGCCGAGAGACTCCGTCACGCGACGCAGGTCGCGCGGGTGCGGCCTCCTCCAGTGCAGCGACTCCGCGATCACACACAGCGCGTCGTAGGGGTCACCGGGGTGCACGCCGGAGACCTCCAGGTCGCCGGCGACGTAGGCGCGGGCCATCCCCAACGTGCTGGGTGCCGTCAGCAGGTAGGCGGCCCCCCGCGGGCTGTTCAGGTGGAAGGCGATCGGTGCGTCCTGCGGCCCGGCGCTGCTGCCGTCGTACGCGGTGAACCGGAACCGCACCGTGCCCTCGGTGAACAGGTCGAGGATCTGCGCCAGCGTCAGCCGACGCGGGGCTGCCT
>JBOHDD010000100.1:0-2276 GCA_050699155.1 Nocardioidaceae bacterium | reverse complement strand
CGTGCCACTCCAGCGCCGCCTTCGCGGTGCCCATCCTCGACGAGCGGCCACCTGCGAGTACAACGCCGGCGACTGAACTCATACAGTAGACGGTATACGCCATGTCAAGGCTCCTCATGGCTTCGGGCGCGACTACTCCGAAAGTACCTCAGCGGTCGAGAGCACGGCATCTGACCTGCGCAGACGTGGTCTCGAGCACCGCGCACGCGCAACCAGGCGCTCGGCATACCGTCTACAGGCTAGTTTGTGTAATGTATACCTCTGCGGGGTGGGCCAGAAGGAGCTCTCGATGAAGAAGGTCTTGGCCGTCCTTGCGACGTTGGCGCTCGCCCTGTCCGCCTGCGGCCAGGGTGGTGCCGGGTCCGACGAGAGGCAGATCCGGGTCGCCCTCGGCGACATCGAGTCCGTCGAGACCCTCAACCTGATGATCGCCCTCGAGCGGGTGCGCGAGCGTGGGATCGACGTCGAGCTGCAGGAGCTGGCCGACGAGGACCTCGCCAACCAGGCCGTCGTCGGCGGACAGTCAGACGTCGGGCTCGGCGCGCCGTACGGCCTCATCCAGGGCTCCGAGGCTCCGCTGCGGATCTTCTGCCAGCTGCAGACCCTGCGCGCCTTCCCCGTCGTCGAAAAGGCGACCTACCCCGACTGGCAGTCGCTCGACGGCGAGCCGTTCACGGTGCACTCGCGCGGGTCCAGCACGGAGGCCCTGGCCCGTCTGATCGAGCAGGTCGAGGGGATAGAGTTCGGCAAGGTCAGCCACGTGTCGAGCTCGGAGGTGCGGGCGACCGCGCTGCTGCGGGGCAACGTGAAGGCCACCCTCCTCGACATCCCGAACAAGAACTTCGTCATGGGCGAGGCTCCCGGCAAGTTCCACATGCTCCCGGTGCCCGACACGGGCGCGAGTGACGAGGTGCTGTTCGGGAACACGGAGTGGATACAGCAGAACAGGGAGACGGTCCAGATCCTGCTGGAGGAGATGCTGACCGTCTGGCGCGAGATCGCGCAGGACCCGTCCTTCGTCCTCGAGGAGCGGAAGCGGCTGGGCCTGCTGCCCGATCTCCCGGCCGAGCTGGAGAAGGAGCTGCTCCCCTACTACGAGCAGGCTTCGCAGGAGGGCCTCTTCACCCAGGACTGCGGCGGCGCTGAGGCCGCGAAGGCCGACTTCGACTTCTACAAGGTCGCCGGCCAGCTCAAGGGCGATCCCCAGAGTCTCCGCGTCGACGACTTCTGGTACCTCGAACCGATCGCTCCAGCACTGAAGAATGCCAAGTCCTCGGGCGGCTGAGGCCCCGGCGGCTTCCGCCCCCGGTCGAGCCACCCGTGTCTGGACGCACCCCTGGCTGCTGCGCGCTGCCTCGGTCCTGCTGGTGCTCGCCCTGTGGGAGTGGGCCGGGCGGGTGCCCGTCAGCATCGCGTTCCCGACCTGCAGCGAGACGCTCGTCGCGTTCCTGGACATGCTCACCGACGGGACCTTCGTGAAGGCGTACGCCGAGACGATCGGGCCGCTCGCCGTCGGCGTGCTGCTCACCGGGGTCGGCGGCATCCTCGCCGGGATCGCGCTGGGGCTGTCGTCGAGGGCGGAGTGGTTCGGGCTCCCGGTGATCATCGTGCTCCAGGCGTCTCCGTCGGCCGCGATCATCCCGCTGATCACCTTCGTGTACGGAATCGGCTTCGCCGCCAAGGTGTTCGCCGTCATACTCCTCAGCGCGCCGGTCATCGTGCTGAACTCCTACCGGGGCATCCACAACACCCCGCGCTCGCTGCTCGAGATGGGCGACGCCTTCCTGGCGAACCGGTGGCAGCGGATCTGGAAGATCGTCCTCCCCGCGGGGAGTGGCCTGATCTTCGCCGGGCTCCGGCTCGGCCTGGCCCAGGGCTTCACCGGCGCCGTGCTCGCCGAGCTGATCATCACCCCCACCGGGGTCGGGGACCTGATCACCTTCTACCGCTCGACCGCGGACTACTCGCACATGTTCGCCTCCATCCTGTCCATCATCCTGTTCGCCAGCGTGAGCATCACCCTGCTGCAGCGGGTGGAGCAGCGCATCTTCCGTCCGGAGATGAGGCCGGCATGACCCACCGCCCCCACGCGCGACCGCCCGAGCCCGGTCACGTGGACACCTCGACCCAGGCATCCGGGCCGGCAGTCCGGGTCGTCGACCTCGCCAAGGAGTTCACGGGAGGGATCCAGGCACTCCAGGGCGTCACCTTCGACCTGCCGCGGGGGGAGCTGACGAGCATCATCGGCCCCAGCGGCTGCGGCAAGACCACCACCC
>JBOHDD010000099.1:0-4977 GCA_050699155.1 Nocardioidaceae bacterium | reverse complement strand
CGGTGGTGGTGACCACCGACGACGGCTCGGTCGGGATCAAGGGGATGGTCACCGACCCGTTGCCGGACCTGATCGCCCGCACCGGCAGTGAGGTCGTCTATGCCTGTGGCCCGATGGCGATGCTCGCGGCGGTGTCGGACGTGGCCGCCGACAGCGGCGCGTGGAGCCAGTGCGCCGTCGAGGAGTCGATGGCCTGCGGCATCGGCGTGTGCATGACCTGCGTCCTCCCGGTGGTCGGGGAGGACGGGCTGACGCGGATGGTGCGCTCGTGCGTCGAGGGGCCGGTGTTCCGGGGTGACCGGGTGCGCTGGTCCGAGGTGGGGACGATCCCGGAGGGCACACACGGCGCACCCACGGGAGGCAGGCACTGATGGTGGACCTGACGACCCGGATCGCGGACGCGACGCTGCCCAACCCGGTGATGACGGCGTCGGGGTGTGCGGCAGCGGGCCGCGAGCTCGCGCAGTTCTTCGACGTCGCCGAGCTCGGTGCCGTGGTCACCAAGTCGATCATGCTCGACCCCCGGTCCGGCCGGTCGACCCCGAGGATGGCCGAGACACCGTCCGGGATGCTGAACTCCATCGGGCTGCAGGGTCCCGGGATCGACGGGTTTCTGGCCCGCGACCTCCCGTGGCTGGCGCAGCAGCGCGCGCGGGCGGTCGTCTCGATCGCCGGGTCCACGTTGGGGGAGTACGCCGAGCTGGCCCGCCGGGTCGGCAACAGCCCGTCGGTCACCGCGGTCGAGGTGAACATCTCCTGCCCCAACGTGGACAACCGCGGTCTGGTCTTCGCCTGTGACCCGTACCAGGCGTCGAAGGTGCTGTCCGTCGTACGCCGGGACACGCCCAGGGGCATCCCCGTGCTGGCCAAGCTGTCCCCGGACGTCACCGACATCGTCGACGTCGCCGCAGCCGTGGTGGACGCCGGCGCCGACGGTCTGGTGATGATCAACACACTGCTGGGCCTCGCGATCGACCCCGGCAGTCTCAGGCCGGTGCTCGGCGGGGTCACCGGTGGGCTGTCCGGGCCCGCGATCCGGCCCGTTGCGGTGCGATGCATCTGGCAGGTGCACCAGGCGATGCCCGACGTGCCGATCGTGGGGGTCGGCGGCGTCCGCACCGGCTACGACGCGCTGGAGATGATGCTCGCCGGCGCGTCGGCGGTCCAGGTGGGCACGGTGATCTTCAACGACCCCGGCGCGCCGGCACGCATCCTCGGTGAGCTGCGGTCGGAGCTGGCCGAGCGAGGGTTCGACCGCGCGGCCGACGCCGTCGGCTACGCCCACCGCAAGCCGGACGAGGAGCTGATATGACCTTCGGAGCGCGGTTGCGTGCCGCGATGGACACGCGCGGCCCGCTCTGTGTCGGCATCGACCCGCATCCCTCGCTGTTGGCCGACTGGCGCCTGGGTGACGACGCGAAGGGACTGGACCGGTTCGCGATGGTCGCGGTCGAGGCGCTGGCGCCCAGGGTCGCGATGCTCAAGCCCCAGTCGGCGTTCTTCGAGCGACACGGCTCGGCCGGAGTCGCCGTACTCGAGCGTCTTGTCGTGCAGGCGCGTGCGGCCGGCTGCCTGGTGCTGCTCGACGTCAAGCGCGGCGACATCGGCTCCACGGTGCAGGCCTACGCCGACGCCTATCTCGAACCGTCGTCGCCGCTCGCGTGCGACGCCGTCACCGCCAGCCCCTTCCTCGGCTTCGGCTCGCTCGATCCGATGCTCGACACCGCGCTCAGGCACGACCGTGGCGTGTTCGTGCTCGCGCTCACGTCGAACCGGGAGGGCGCCGACGTCCAGCAGGCGCGCGGCGCCGACGGGCAGACCGTGGCCGGCTCGGTGCTGGCGCAGGTCGCGGCGCGCAACCGGGACGTCAGGCCGATGGGATCCGTCGGGGCAGTCGTAGGTGCGACCATCGGCGAGACGACCGAGGACCTGGCGGTGAACGGTCCACTCCTGGTCCCGGGCGTGGGTGCTCAGGGGGGAGGCGCCGACGACGTACGCCGGATCTTCGCCGGCTGCCTGGACATGGTCGTGCCGGCGACGTCGCGCGCGGTTCTGACAGCCGGACCTGAGGTGTCGGCCCTCGCAGACAGGGCCGCAGAGATCGCCGAGGAGTTCACCGCCCTCGTCACCGGGTGAGCCTTCCGGGTGAGATGCTGGAGGGGACCGGGGTGATTCGTGTTTCTCCAAGGTGAGATGAGGTCTGGGATGTTGCGTGCACTCGCGCTGGCCGGTGCCGTCGTACTCCTCGGCACGGTGACTGCGTGCGGCAGTGACTCGGCCGGTGACGGGGCCAGCACCGAGGCGTACTGCCAGGAGCTGCAGGACACCCAGCAGGAGTTCGCGTCGCTGGAGAGCGGGAACGTGTCCGGTGCGAACCTCGAGCGCGTCTTCACGCGGATGCAGGAGCTTGCCGACATGGCTCCACCGGCGGTGTCCGAGGAGTGGGCGACCATGGACCGTGCGATCACCGAGCTAGAGAAGGGCCTCGAGGACCTCGGGATCGGGTTCACGGACCTGACCGACCCCTCGAAGCTCGCGGAGATCGACCCGCAGAAGGCCCGGGAGCTCGGCGAGAAGTTCAAGGGGATCAGCAGTGGCGAGTTCGACAAGGCCGGCAAGGCCATCCAGCGACACGCCCGGCAGGAGTGCGGAATCAAGGGCTTCGGCACCGGTTGACCCCGGTCAGGGGGCGGTGATGCCGACCCTGCGTTTGCCCCAGACGACGGACATCGCTAGGTTCCGGTTCGTCGGTGTTCATCCCCGAGACGTCGAAGACCCAGAGGTGACATCCAGTGGCCTTGCCCTCACTGACTCCCGAACAGCGGCAGGCTGCGCTGGACAAGGCCGCGGCTGCGCGACGCGAACGGGCCGAGGTGAAGAACCGGCTCAAGCACTCCGGTGCGTCGCTGGCCGACGTCCTCCGGGACGGCAAGAAGAACGAGGTCGTCGGCAAGATGAGAGTGCTCGACCTGCTGCAGTCCATGCCGGGCCTCGGCAAGGTGCGGGCGCGGCAGATGATGGAGCGCATCGGCATCTCCGAGAGCCGCCGAGTGCGTGGGCTCGGCACCAACCAGATCGCGGCGCTCGAGCGCGAGTTTGACGCCCGGGGCTGACCCCGTCGGGCCGCAGGGTCTGCGGCTGACGGTGCTCTCCGGACCGTCCGGTGTCGGCAAGAGCACGGTGGTCAGCGAGCTGCGGGCGCGTCACCCCGAGGTGTGGGTGTCGGTCTCGGCCACCACCCGGTCGCCACGACCCGGCGAGGTACACGGTGTGCACTACTTCTTCGTGGACCGCGCCGAGTTCGAGCGACTCGTGGCCGCGGGTGAGCTGCTCGAGTGGGCCGAGTTCGCCGGCAACTGCTACGGCACGCCCAACCAGCCGGTGCGGGACCGGCTGGCACGGGGGACGCCCGTGCTGCTCGAGATCGACCTGCAGGGGGCCCGGCAGGTGCGCGAGTCGGTCGCCGACGCCCGCCTGGTGTTCCTCAGGCCGCCGTCCTGGGAGGAGCTGGTCCGTCGGCTGGTGGGCCGGGGCACCGAGCCGGCCGAGGTCGTGGACCACCGGCTGGCCGTGGCGCGGGAGGAGCTCGCGCACGAGCCGGAGTTCGATATCACCCTGACGAACACCGATGTGGGCGTCGTCTGCCGGGACTTGGTAGCCTTGATGCACGCTTCGTAGCAATCCCGCACTCTCATTTCGGAGGCAACCGCGCGTGTCCGGCAACCAGCCTGTGGCCGAGGGGATCACCAACCCTCCCATCGACGAGCTGCTCGCCAAGAGCGACTCCAAGTACCAGCTCGTCCTCTACTCCGCCAAGCGGGCGCGGCAGATCAACGCGTACTACTCCCAGCTCGGTGAGGGCCTGCTCGAGTACGTCGGTCCGCTCGTCGAGACCCATGTCCAGGAGAAGCCGTTGTCCATCGCCCTGCGCGAGATCAACGACGACCTGCTGACCTGCGAGGACATCGAGCCCGAGCAGCAGGACTGACCTCTCGATGACGGCCGACCGCCGCCCTCTCCCCGCCGACCGCGGACCCGTCCGCAACGTCGTGCTCGGGGTGAGCGGTGGCATCGCCGCGTACAAGGCCTGCGAGCTGCTCCGGCTGCTCACCGAGAGTGGTCACGACGTGCGTGTCGTCCCGACGGCCGGCGCGCTCGAGTTCGTCGGCGCCACGACCTGGTCGGCGCTGTCCGGGCACCCGGTCACCACCACGGTCTGGGAGGACGTGCACGAGGTCCCGCACGTGCGGATCGGCCAGTCCGCCGACCTGGTCGTGGTCGCCCCCGCGACGGCGGACCTGCTGGCAAAGGCGGCTCAGGGCCTGGCCGACGACCTGCTCACCAACACCCTGCTCACGGCCCGGTGCCCAGTGGTGTTCGCGCCGGCCATGCACACCGAGATGTGGGAGCATCCGGCCACCCGGGCCAACGTCGCCAGCCTGCGCGAGCGCGGTGCCGTGGTCCTCGACCCCGCGGTCGGGCGCCTCACCGGCGCCGACACCGGCAGCGGCCGCCTGCCCGAGCCCACCGAGATCTTCGAGGTCCTGGTCGACCTCATGGGCCGCCATGGCGGCCCGGACCTCGCCGGTCGACACGTGGTCGTCAGCGCGGGCGGCACCCGCGAGTACCTCGACCCGGTGCGCTTCATCGGCAACCGGTCCTCGGGGCGCCAGGGCTACGCTCTGGCACGAGCGGCTGCTGCCCGAGGCGCCGAGGTGACGCTGGTCTCGGCCAACGTCGCACTGCCGGACCCGGCCGGGGCCAAGCTCGTCCGGGTCGAGTCGACCGAGCAGCTGCGTGACGCGATCCTGGTCGCGGCTCGGTCGGCCGACGCGGTGGTGATGGCCGCGGCGCCCGCGGACTTCCGGCCGCTGCACCGGGCCGAGCACAAGATCAAGAAGGCCGAGGACGGCTCCGCGCCCGCGGTGGAGCTCGCCCAGAACGACGACATCCTCGCGTCACTGGTGCGGCAGCGGG
>JBOHDD010000098.1:0-5724 GCA_050699155.1 Nocardioidaceae bacterium | reverse complement strand
CACCAGGGAACACCTGCGTCGGACGCTGTCCTGGCTGGGCTTCGGCCCGCTGGCGACGTCGACGTGGATCTGTCCCCACGACCGCCTGTCGCTGGTGGCGGAGGAGTGCGCGGACGTGCAGACGGCTCAGCTCGACCTGCTCACGATGAGCTCCTCAGGGCTGCCGGCGGACCGGGACCTCGCCTCACGGTGCTGGGACCTGGAGACGCTGAACGGCGACTATCGTCAGTTCCTCCGCGAGCACCGTCCCCGCCTCGCAGACTTCCGTCGAGGGGTGGTGCAGGGTGAGGCCGCTCTGCTCGAACGGCTGCGGCTGATACACGAGTACCGCAAGTTCCCCTTCCGCGATCCCGACCTCCCGATCGAGCTGCTGCCGGCTGGTTGGGTCGGCCACGAGGCCCACGACGTCTTCCTGGAGGCGCACAGGCTGCTCCAGGAGCCCGCAGAGCACTGCTACCGGGACGCTGTCGTCGTCGCCTGACAGCGCTCCGTGCCTGGACGGCACCCATAGAAGTAACACGTCATTGACGGTCGTCTACAAGGCGTCCCATGATGTGCGGAGACACCGAACGGAGTACCTGTGCGCGTGGCTTGTGTGGGAGGCGGCCCCGGTGGGCTGTTCCTCGGGACGCTGCTCAGGCGCGCACGGCCCGACGCCGAGGTGGTCGTGTTCGAGCGCAACCGCCCCGACGACACCTTCGGGTTCGGGGTGGTCTTCTCCAACGCGACGCTCGGCGGCATCCACGCGGCCGACCCGGTCCTCACCCAGGGACTGACTGAGTACGGCGCCCACTGGGACGAGATCGAGGTGCGACTGCACGGCGAGCGCCTGCGCTGCGGCGGCAACGGCATGGCCGCGATCCGGCGGAAGACGCTGCTTGCCCTGTTGCACGAGCGCGCGGTGGCCGCTGGGGTGGAGCTTCGCTTCGAGCACGAGGTCACCGACCCGACCGCACTCGACGAGTACGACCTGGTCGTGGCCGCCGACGGTGCGAACTCGCTGATCCGCTCCCGCTTCGCCGAGCACCTCCAGCCCTCCGTCGAGGTGGCGTCTGCGAAGTTCATCTGGTTCGGGACGCCGTATCTCTTCGACGGGCTCACGTTCGTGCACGGGTCCGGACCCGACGGGGTGTTCGCCGTCCATGGGTACCCGTACGGCCGCGAAGGCAGCACGTTTCTCGTCGAGACCGACGAGGCCTCCTTGCGACGCGCCGGCCTGGACGAGTTCGATGTGGCGCAGCCGCCTGGTGTGAGTGACGAGAAGAGCAGGACTTACCTCGAGGCGCTGTTCGCCGAGCAGATCGACGGTCGGCCACTGCTGACCAACAACTCCCGCTGGGCCAGCTTCCGCACCATACGCACCCGCACCTGGCACCATCGCAACGTCGTGCTTCTCGGCGACGCCGCACACACCGCGCACTTCTCCGTCGGCTCCGGGACGAAGATGGCGATGGAGGACGCCGTCGTCCTGGCCGAGGCACTGGGGGAGCACACCGACGTCGAGACCGCACTCGAGGCGTACGATGCGGGCCGTCGGCCGGACGTGGAAAAAGTCCAGGACTCCGCCCGCCCGAGCCTGTCCTGGTGGGAGCACTTCGGGCGATACCACGACAGTTTCGAACCGGTCCAGTTCGCCTTCCACTTCCTCACTCGAAGCATCTCGCGGGGCAAGCTTGCACGCCGCGACCCCGCGTTCGTCGGCCAGATCGACGCCTGGTGGCGACGGCGCACCGGCGCCGCGCCGCTGGTAGCACCCCTCGAGGCCGGTGGGATCCACCTGGCGCAGCGTGCGCTACGGATCCACACGACCGCCTCCATGCCCGCCGTCCCGACGGCCGAGGGCGGGCTCATCCCACTCGTGCCGGCTGGTACCCCCATCCCCGCAGGCGGGTTCGGCCTGTGGTTGCGGGCCCCCGAGGCCGAGAACCAGCTGCCCCCTGCTGTGCGCGAGCTCGAGGACGGCATCGCCGCCGGAGCGATTCTCGTCGCCGTCCACGGCGGCAGCCGGCTGACCCGGACCCTGCTGTGCGAGGAGGCCCGCCTTCTCCGGAAGACGCCGGCGCTCATGGTGGACGAAACCCTCGACGCCGACGGCGCCACGACCGTGCTGCTGTCGGGGCGGGCCGATCTCGTCGGCGCCGCGCCAGACGTTGTGGCCGGTTGGGAGTCGATGTGAGCGCTCTCGAGCCGTTGTTCGCGCCGAAGGCCATCACGCTGGTCGGCGCCTCGTCGTCCGCTGCAAAGGTGGGTGCGGTCATGGCCCGGCAGCTGGCGACGTTTCCCGGCCCGGTGCTCCACGTTAACGCACGCGGTCCGCTCCCCGAGGAGGGTCGCTACCCCAGTGTCACGGCCGCGGTCGAGTCGACGGGGGTGTCGCCGGACCTGGCCATCCTCTGCGTCCCCGCCGCGGCCACCGCCGCCGCGCTGCTGGACTGCGCGGACGCCGGTGCGCGCGCGGCGCTCGTGTGTGCGGCGGGCTTCGCCGAGTCGGGCCCAGAGGGTGCCGCGTACGAGGCCCAGGTCGCCGAGGTCTCCCGCGCCACGGGCATTCGCGTGCTCGGACCGAACACCTCCGGCTTCGTCGCGCCACCGCGCCAGTTGTCGGCCTGCTTCCTGCCGGGGACCGGCGGACTTCTGCCGGGCGGGATCGCGGTCGTCGCGGCCAGCGGCGGCGTCAACCTCGCGCTGGCCTTCCAGCTGGCCGAAGCAGGCTCCGGACTGGCACTTGCCGTGGGCCTTGGGAATGGCGCCGACGTCACCGCCGCCGACGTCTTGGCCCACCTCGCCGCGGACCCGCAGGTGCGGGCGGTCGCGCTGCACGTGGAGTCGGTTCCCGACGGCCGGACACTCGTGGACGCGATCGGCCGCCTCGTGCCGACGATCCCCGTCGCCGCACTGGTCGTGGGGCGGTCCGATGTGGACGACTTCGCCCGGTCCCACACCGGGGCCCTGGCCACGTCCTGGCGCACGACTCGCGCGGCGCTGCGACAGGCAGGCGCCGTGCTGGTCGACGACGAACGCGAGCTTGTCGAGGCCGTGACCGCACTCGCTGCCGTGCGGCCGGCCCCTGGCCCCGCCCCTGGGGTGGGAATCGTCACCGCCCAGGCCGGCCCAGGTCTCCTTCTCGCGGACGGGCTGCGCTCCACCGGCGTCGCGGTCCCGGACCTCGCCGACACCACGGTCGATCGGATCGGCCGGCTGCTCCCGCCGCTGACCTATCAGCGCAATCCTGTGGACACCGGACGCCCTGGCCCCGGCTTCCCGGAGGTGCTGGCGGCGGTGGCCGCGGACCCGGCGGTCGACCTCCTCGCCGTCTACGGGCTGATGGAGCCCGCCGCACAGGACGTGGCCGCTTCGATCATCGACAGCAAGCTCGAGACCCCCGCTGTCGCCGTCCTGGGCGGACCGACAGAACAGGTCAGTGAAGCACGTGGGTGTCTCGGTGGAGCAGGCGTCCCCGCCTTCACCTCCCCGGCGGCCGGGACAGCCGCCGTACGCGCCCTCGTTGAGCACGCACGGGCTTCGTG
Organism: Nocardioidaceae bacterium; assembly: GCA_050699155.1. Classification (GTDB taxonomy): domain Bacteria; phylum Actinomycetota; class Actinomycetes; order Propionibacteriales; family Nocardioidaceae; genus JBOHDD01. The sequence goes on along the minus strand of JBOHDD010000098.1, from coordinate 2,197 downwards.
GCGGGTCCAGTCGATGGGGGAGTCCGCGAGCTCGACGGTCGGCCCGCGGGTCGAGGGTCCCCTGGATGAGCATGCGGCCAAGGAACTGCTCACGTCCGTTGGAATCCGCACCCCTCGACGACGGGTGTGTGCCTCACATGACGAGGCGTACCACGCGTTCGCTGAGATCAGCGGGCCGGTGGTCGCCAAGATCCTGGACCCGGTGGTGACCCACAAGACCGACATCGGCGGCGTGCGCACCGGCATCCGCACCCGCGCCGAGCTGGCAACCGCGCTCCAGGCTCTCGACGCCGCCGGTGCCCGTCGTTATCTGATCGAGCAGGCCGCGGAAGACGGGCTGGAGCTGGTGGTCGGCGCCCATCGTGACCCGGTGTTCGGACCGGTCGTCCTCCTCGGCCTCGGTGGGGTCGTCGCCGAGGCCCTCGAGGACGTCGCGGTGCGACTGGCGCCGCTGAGCATCGCCGAGGCCCGTGACATGCCGCACGACCTGGCCGCGCATGCGATGTTCGACGGGTGGCGCGGGGCGCACCCGGTGGACCGTGCCGAGCTCGCGGGCGTGATCACGGCAGTGGGCGACGTGCTCGTCCGCTCCCCGGCGGTGACCGCCGTGGAGATCAACCCGTTGCGCGTCACACCCGAGGGTCGCCTCGTCGCCCTGGATGCCGTGATCCTCGATGGCCGAGTCGACCTGGAGGAGCAACATGCGTGAGGGTGTCGTCCCGTGGCCCGATGAGCTCGCAGAGGCCTACGCCTCCAAGGGGTATTGGCGGGGACGGCCGCTCGGCGACTGCGCTTGGGAGTGGGCAGACCGCTACGGCGAGACCGTCGCTCTCGTCGACAGCGACGTGTGCCTCAGCTACCGCGAGGTCGCCGAGCGCATGGACGTCTGCGCCGAGAGCCTGGTGGAGTCCGGGTTCGGCCCCGGCGACAACCTCCTCGTCCAGCTGCCCAACTCGGCCGAGTTCGTACTGCTGACGCTCGCCTGCTTCCGTGTGGGCATCGCCCCGGTGATGGCTCTGTTACCGCATCGCTCGCATGAGCTCAGGCACATGGCCGAGCATGCCGCGGTCGCCGGGATCGCGGTACCCGGGCATTGGCGAGGGTTCGACCACCAGACGCTCGCTCGGCAGATCGCCGACACCACCCCGAGCGTGCGCGACGTCCTCGTCCTCGGTGACCACGTGCAGCCCGGCCACCTCGACCTGCGGGCGATGACGGCGCGCACGCACAAAAGAGGCGACGTGGTCGCCCGCCGGCAAGCGCTGGACGCAGGCGCACCGGACAGCCGCGAGGTGGCGGTCTTCCTGCTGTCCGGCGGGACGACCGGCCTGCCCAAGCTCATCAGCCGCACGCACGACGACTACGAGTACAACGCCCGGTGCAGCGGGGAGGTGTGCGGCTTCAGTCGGGACACGGTGTACCTCGCCGTACTCCCGATCGCGCACAACTTTCCGCTCGCCTGCCCCGGACTGCTCGGCACGCTCATGGTCGGCGGTCGCGTGGTGCTCCAGGCGACACCGGAACCGGAGGCGGCTCTGGCGAGCATCGCCAGGGACCGGGTCACCGTCACCGCCGCGGTCCCCGCTGTGGCGCAGAGCTGGCTCGACACGGTGTCGGCCGATCCCGACCGGTACGACACCTCCAGCCTCGCAGTCCTGCAGGTCGGCGGGGCTCGACTGGCGCCCGAGGTCGGCCGGCGGGTGGGCAGCACCCTCGGCTGCACCCTGCAGCAGGTGTTCGGGATGGCAGAAGGGCTGCTCAACTACACCCGTCTCGACGACCCTGAGGACGTCATCGTCGAGACCCAGGGGCGGCCCATCAGTCCGGACGACGAGATCCGCGTCGTCGACGCGGTCGGGCGTCCGGTGCCGACCGGGGAGATGGGTGAGCTCGAGACCCGCGGCCCTTACACCCCGCCCGGGTACTTCCGCGCCCCGGAACACAACCGACGCTCCTTCACCGCCGACGGTTGGTACCGCACCGGCGACGTCGTGCGGGTGCACCAGTCCGGAAACCTCGTTGTTGAGGGACGGTCCAAGGACATCATCAACCGCGCCGGTGAGAAGATCTCCGCCGAGGAGGTGGAGAACCTGGTGTACATGCTGCCGGCGGTCGCGCAGTGCGCCGCGATCGCGGTGCCGGACGCGAAGGTGAACGAACGGGTGTGCGTGTGCGCCGTACTCCGCGCCGGTGCGAC
>JBOHDD010000097.1:0-6053 GCA_050699155.1 Nocardioidaceae bacterium | reverse complement strand
GGCGCGCTCGCCGGGCTCGCCCGCTCGGGATGCACCACCAGCAGCGACCACCACTACGTGTTCCCCCGTGCGGGTGGTGACGTGTTCGCCGCAGAGGTGGAGGCGGCGCGCACGGTCGGCATCCGGTTCCACCCGTGTCGGGGGTCGATGGACCTCGGTCGCAGCCGGGGTGGCCTCCCTCCGGACGACGTCGTCGAGGACCGCGACACCGTCCTCGTCGAGACGGAGGCCGCGATCACCCGCTGGCACGACCCCTCACCCGGGTCGATGCTGCGGGTCGCGGTCGCGCCCTGCTCGCCGTTCTCGGTCACCGGTGACCTGATGCGCGAGGCGGCCGACCTGGCGCGCCGGCACGGCGTCCTGCTGCACACCCATCTCGCGGAGACCGCGGACGAGGACGCGTTCTGCCGCGAGCGCTTCGGCTGCTCGCCTCTCGAGTACGTCGAAGGGCTCGGTTGGCTGGGGGAGGACGTGTGGTTCGCGCATGCGATCCATCTCGACGACGACGCGGTGAAGAAGGTCGGCGCCACCGGCACCGGTGTGGCGCACTGCCCCTCGTCCAACGCCCGGCTGGGCGCAGGCATCGCCCGCGCCAGGGACCTGCGTGACGCCGGCGCGCGCGTGGGCCTCGGCGTCGACGGCGCCGCCAGCAACGAGGCGGCGAACCTGCTGGAGGAGGTCCGGCACGCGCTGCTGTTCGCCCGGGCCACCGGAGGCCCGCAGGCACTCGCGGTGCGGGACGCGCTGGAGATGGCCACCCGTGGTGGGGCTGCGGTGCTCGGGCGGAAGGAGGAGATCGGCTCCGTCGAGCCGGGCAAGCTGGCCGACCTGGCGCTGTGGCGTCTCGACACGCTCGCGCACGCCGACATCGCCGACCCGGTGGCCGCGCTGGTGCTCGGTGCACCGCCGCCGCTGGAGCTGCTGCTGGTGGGCGGGCGCCCGGTGGTCGAGCGCGACGAGGTGCTCACGGTCGACGCGGGGTCGCTGGCCCGCGAGGTCAGCGACGTACACCGGGCCCTGATGGCGAAGGCGGGTGCGTGAGATGAGCCCCAAGAACGAGAGCCCGACCATCACGAGGCAGCCGCCCGGCCGGATCGGCGAGAGCCCGCTGCGCCCTGACGGCACGCTGAAGGTGACGGGGGAGTTCGCCTACTCCTCCGACCTGTGGATGGACGACATGATCTGGGGTGTCACGCTGCGCAGCCCGTACCCGAGTGCGCGGATCGTCTCGGTCGACATCGGACCGGCGCTCGCCGTACCCGGTGTCTACGCGGTGCTGACCGCCGACGACGTCCCCGGCCGCAACGCGGTCGGTCTGGAGCATCAGGACCAGCCCGTGCTGGCCGGCGGCGTGGTGCGCTACCAGGGTGAGCCGGTGGCCCTGGTGGCGGCCGACCATCCCGAGATCGCGCGGCAGGCGGCGAAGAAGATCGTCATCGAGTACGCCGAGACCGAGGCGGTCACCGATGCCCGGCAGGCACTCGACCCTGCGTCGCCACAGGTCCACGAGCACGGCAACGTCGTCCGGCACGTGAAGGTGCGCAAGGGGGTGGACGCGCCCACCGCCCCGGTCGTGGTGTCGCTCGACTTCGAGGTCGGTATGCAGGACCAGGCCTTCCTGGGGCCGGAGTCCGGGCTGGCGGTGCCCGCCGAGGACGGTGGGGTCGACCTGTACGTCGCGACGCAGTGGCTGCACGTCGACCAGAGGCAGATCTGCACGGCGCTCGGTCTTCGCCCCGAGCAGGTCCGGCTGTCGCTGGCGGGTGTCGGCGGTGCCTTCGGCGGGCGCGAGGACCTGTCGATGCACGTGCACGCCTGCCTGCTCGCACTGCACACCGGCAAGCCGGTGAAGATGGTCTACAACCGCGAGGAGTCCTTCTTCGGGCACGTCCACCGGCACCCTGCCGACCTGCGCTACGAGTTCGGCGCGCAGCAGGACGGCACGTTGGTCTACGCCAAGGCCGAGATCGTGTTCGACGGCGGCGCCTACGCGTCGTCGACGGGCGCGGTCGTCGGCAACGGCGGCACACTGGGCATGGGGCCGTACCGGATTCCCAGCGTGCACGTCGACTGCTACGGCGTCTACACCAACAACCCGCCGTGCGGCGCGATGCGCGGCTTCGGCTGTGTGCAGGCGGCGTACGCGCACGAGGCGCTGATGGACATGCTGGCCGACAGGCTCGGCATGGACGGCATCGAGGTCCGCCGACTCAATGGTATGCGTGAAGGTGACGAGAACATCACCGGCCAGGTGATCGACTCGGCCGCACCGGTCGCCGAGCTGATCGAGATCGTGCGCGACCTGCCGATGCCACCCGACACCGTCCAAGCCGACCTCGGCCAAGGTGCGGTGGTGGACCTACGGTCCATGCCGGGCGGGGTCTCGAACACCACCCATGGCGAGGGGGTCGTCCGCGGCGTCGGCTACGCCGTCACCTACAAGAACGTCGGCTTCTCGGAAGGCTTCGACGACTACTCCACGGCCCGGGTGCGGCTCGAGTGCACCGGCGGAGAGCCGGTGGCAACGGTGCGCACCGCTGCCGCCGAGGTGGGCCAGGGCCTGGTGACGATCCAGCAGCAGGTCGTGCGGACCGAGCTCGGTGTCGAGCAGGTGACCGTGCACCCGGCGGACACCGAGGTGGGCTCGGCCGGCTCGACCTCGGCGTCGCGCCAGACCTACGTCACCGGTGGTGCGGTGAAGGCCGCGTGCGAGGCGGCGCGGGAGAGGGTCCTGGAGATGGCCTCGCGGGCGACCGGCCGCACGGTGGAGGCCTTGCGGCTCGACGCCGGGAAGGTGGTCGCGGAGTCGGGCGAGGTGCTCGTCGGGCTGGCCGACCTGCTGGGGGAGTCGGCGGTCGAGGAGACCGTGGAGTGGCGACACCGTCCGACGTACCCTGTGGACCCGGAGACCGGGCAGGGGCAGGCCCATGTGCAGTACGCCTTCTCCGCGCACCGCGCCGTCGTCGACGTCGACACCGAGCTCGGTCTGGTGAAGGTGGTGGCGCTCGACACTGCCCAGGACGTCGGCAGGGCACTGAACCCGCAGGCCGTGGAAGGGCAGATCCAGGGCGGTGCCACGCAGGGCATGGGGCTCGCGCTGATGGAGGAGATCGTTGTCACCGACGGCAGGATCGCGAACCCGTCGTTCACCGACTACCTGATCCCGACGATCCTCGACACGCCGCCAATGCAGATCAAGGTGCTGGAGTACGCCGACCCGCACGCACCCTACGGCGTGCGCGGGGTGGGTGAGCCGCCGACGATCTCGTCCGGTCCGGCCGTCGCCGCGGCGATCCGGCAGGCGACCGGGCGCCCGCTGCTGCGGGTGCCGATCCGACCCGAGCACATCACGGGGACGTGACGTCGATGCCCCTGATGTTCCTCAACGGCACGGCGATGTCCGGTGGCGCCGACCACCATCTGGTCGGTGACGCCCCGCTGGTGGCACGGACGACGACGGCGGCCAGGTACCGCTTCCACAGCGTCGACGACAGGTACCCGGCCCTGGAGTACGTCGGTGACGCGGGCGCCGCGGTTCAGGGCGAGGTCTACGACATGACCTACGAGCAGCTGCGAGACGTGCTGCTTCCCGGCGAGCCAGACGGGCTGGAGCTCGGCATGATCGAGCTGGCAGACGGCACCGGGTCGTTCGCGATGGTGCTGCGCCGGGAGTACCCCGCGCTGCCCGCGCTGGTGGACATCAGCGACCTCGGCTCGTGGCGCGCCTACCAGCAGCCCTGACCCCGTCGCGCCGAGACTGCAGAGCTCCCGGGTGGTCTGCGTGATCCGGTAGGAATGGACCATGGAGAGGATCAGCAGCGTGCCGGGTCCGGCGCTGGCCACGCTGACGCATGAGCGTTTCTCCGGCGAGAGGTGGCTCTTCGAGCGCAAGCTGGACGGCGTGCGGTGCCTGGCGTACGGCGAGTCCGGTCGGGTGCGACTGCGGAGTCGCACCGGCGGCGACATGGGTACGGCGTTCCCCGAGGTCGTCGATGCGCTCGAGGCGCAACAGTGCCCCGACTTCGTGCTCGACGGCGAGGTGGTCGCCTTCGACGGCGAGCAGACCAGCTTCGCCGCACTGCAGCCGCGGATCCATCTGCGCAGCCCCGATCGTGCGCGCAGCACCGGGATCGCGGTCTACTACTACCTCTTCGACATGCTGCACCTCGACGGGCACAGCACCCGCACGCTGAAGCTGCGAGACCGCAAGGAGCTGTTGCGGGACCTGCTCGACTGGGACGACCCGCTGCGGTTCACCACCCACCGCAACGCCGACGGTGAGGCGTACTTCGAGGAGGCGTGCGCGCGTGGCTGGGAGGGGCTGATCGCCAAGCGTGCGCACGCGTCGTACCCCTCCGGGCGCACCAGGGACTGGCTCAAGCTCAAGTGCGAGCAGCGTCAGGAGTTCGTGATCGGGGGATGGACCGATCCGCAGGGGTCTCGGGTGGGCTTCGGTGCCCTGCTGCTCGGCTACTACTCCGACGCCGGGGAGCTGGTGTACGCCGGCAAGGTCGGCACCGGGTTCGACACCACCACGCTGCAGTCGCTGCACGAACGGCTCAACGCTCTCGAGCTCGACGCGCCGGTCTTCGAACGTGGGCCGTTGCTGCCGAGGAAGGCCGTGCACTGGGCCGAGCCCGAGCTCGTCGGCGAGGTCTGGTTCACCGAGTGGACCCGTGACGGGCAGCTGCGCCATCCGCGGTTCGTCGGGCTGCGGACGGACAAGCGGGCCCGTGACGTCGTCCGGGAGGTCCCCTCCGGCAGCGGATGAGGCGAGGCGTCAGGTCTGGTGCTGCCTCGCACCCTCGAACCGCGACAGCTTGACGACCCCGGCGACTGTGAGCACGAGGCCGACGACGGCGGCCGGCAGGTAGCCGGAGCGGACCTCGTCCCCGAGCAGGAGAACACCCACCACCGCGGGCGTGACCGTCTGCGCCACGATCATCGGTGCGGTCGCCGCGGTCACCGCGCCCCGCTGCAGCGCGATCGAGTACAGCAGGAAGGCGAGCCCGGCACTGGCGAGGAACACGTAGGTGGGCAGACTCTGCACCAGCTCCGGCAGCGAGAGGTCCGGGAGCAGGCGCACGGCGATGCTGTCGACGGCGAAGCCCAGCCCCGCCAGCAGCCCGAGGACGGCCGGAACCACCGGGCTCCGGGATCGGGTCGCCAGCAGACCGAGCACCGTCAGCAGGACCAGGCCGGCGCACAGCCAGAGGCTGAACGTGACCGTCCCGTTCGACCCGCCCGGTGGACCGGCGGCCGTGGCCAACAGTGCCAGACCGATGGCGACCGCACCGACGGCCGCCGCCTCGGAGGGGCTGAGGCGGTCACCGAACAGGCGGACCGCGAGAGCCGCGGTGACCACCAGGCTGGCCGCGATCCCGGCCTGCGCGAGGTAGAGCGGCAGCAGTCTCAGCGCGACCAGATGCAGCACGAACCCGAGCAGGTTCAGCACCACCGCGGCCACGAACACGGGCTCGCGCAACAGCCGCAGCAACATCGTCGGGTCGAGCCCCCTGGCGTCCGGTACGCGACGGGCGCCGACGGCCTGCAGGACCGCAGCGACGCCGAAGAGCAGCGCGGCGGCGAGCGCGGCGGCGAGGCCAACCAGCACCGCTACTCGCCGAGGTCGGCCGCGGGTGTCGCCTCCGCTGTGCTCTCAGGTGAGCGGAACTGCTGCGGACCGCGGTCGCGCGTGAGGGTCAGGTAGACACTCACGCCGACGTAGTAGACGACGTACGCCAGGGACACCGCGACGACGACCGGGTGTGGATCGGGCATCTGCAGCAGCAGTACGGCGTACGCCGCGAGCCAGACGGCCGTGAACCCGAGGTTGAGGCGGCGGAACGCCGTCGTGCGTGAGGGGTAGACGTAGCGCAGCGGGATGAACACCAGGACCGCACACACGAGGAGCAGGGCGGCGGCGGCCGCCGGTGACAGCCCGAGCACGATGACGTAGAAGGCGACGACGTTCCAGTAGCTGGGGAAGCCGAGGAAGAAGTGGTCCTCGGTCTTGGCGTCCACCCGGCAGAACTGGAAGCTGGACGCCAGCA
>JBOHDD010000096.1:0-7271 GCA_050699155.1 Nocardioidaceae bacterium | reverse complement strand
ACCCCGTCAGCCGGGTCTGGTGCAGCACCGTGCGGAACATCGAGGCCTCGGTGAGGTGGGTGTTGGCGAGGTCGCACCCGTCGAGGACACAGTCTGAGATGGTGATCTTGCCGAGGCGCGTGCCGGCGAGGGTGACCCGGTCGAGCCGGCAGCCCTCGAGGTCGACGAGGCGGGCCGTGCGGCCCGCCAGGTCGTGGCCGTCGAAGTGCACCGAGCGCAACAGGGCCTCGTCGACGAGGTCGTGGCCCGGCAGGACGGCGGCCTCCACGTGCGGCTCGAGCTGTGGTGCGGAGACGGCTCGCTGCGACGACGTCACCACTCAGCCTCCTCGTCGACGTCGACCCGCTCGACGGTCAGGTCGAGACTTCCGCGAGCGACCCGCGCGGTGAGGTGGTCGCCGACGGCTACGTCCTCCGGCGTACGCACCGCCCGGGCGTCGCCGGTCTGCAGGACGGCATACCCGCGCTCCAGGGTCGCCAGCGGGGACAGCGCGCGGACGCGTGCGAGCTGGTGCGCCGTGTCGTCGCCGGCCCGGTCGAGCTGGTGACGCAGGCACCGCCGCCCACGCTCCACCCGGTCGCGCAGCCCTGACTCCCGCTCGTCGATGGCGGCGAACGGTGCCGCCAGGGCCGGGCGGGCACGCAGCTGCGTCAGGCCGTGCACCTCGCGGTCGAGCCAGCTGCCCACCAGCTGCCGCGTCCGCTCGCGCATCTGCCGCACCCGCGCGGACTCCTCGGCGACGTCGGGTACGACGAGCTTGCCGCCGTCGGTGGGTGTGGACGCGCGCACGTCGGCCACCAGGTCGACCAACGGTGAGTCCTGCTCGTGGCCGATGGCGCTGACGATCGGCGTACGGCACTTGGCAACGGCGCGGATCAGCCCCTCGTCGGAGAACGGGAGCAGGTCCTCGACCGACCCGCCTCCGCGGGCGACGACGATCACCTCGACCTGGCCGTCCCGCTCGAGCCGGCCCAGGGCCTCGATCACCTGGCGGGTCGCGTCATGCCCCTGGACCGCGGTGTTCTCGACGCGGAACCGTACGCCGGGCCAGCGACGCCGGGCGTTCTCGAGGACGTCACGCTCGGCGGCCGACCCGCGCCCGCAGACCAGGCCGACCGTGTGCGGCAGGAAGGGCAGGGACTGCTTGAGCGCCCGGTCGAAGAGGCCTTCGGCGGCCAGCAGGCGCCGCCGCCGCTCCAGGCGGGCCAGCAGCTCACCGAGCCCGACCGGGCGGATGTCGTCGGCGGCGAGGTTCAGGGTGCCGCGGGGGACGTAGTAGGCGGGTTTGGCGTGCACGACGACGCGCGCGCCCTCGGTCACCGGCGGCTCGATGCTGTCGAACACACGGCGCGGACAGGTCACCGCCACCGAGACGTCGGCGGCGGAGTCGCGCAGGGTCACGAACACCGTCTGAGTGCCCGGCCGGCGGGTGAGCTGCGCGATCTGGCCCTCCACGTAGACCCAGCCGAGCCGGTTGATCCATCCCGACAGCGCGTTCGCGATCTGTCGGACCGGTGCGGGCTTCTCCGCCGAGGTCTCCAGCGCCATGCGTCGAGGTTAGGGCCTGCCACCTACGATGGGGCACATGTCTGCATCGACTGACACGTCAGCACGCCCGGGGTCGGACGAGTCCGGATCCCGCCGGGTCCTGCTCGCGGCGCCTCGCGGTTACTGCGCCGGCGTCGACCGGGCGGTGATCACCGTCGAGAAGGCGCTCGACCTGTACGGTCCGCCGGTCTACGTGCGCAAGCAGATCGTGCACAACCAGCACGTCGTCCGCACGCTCGAGCGGCGGGGGGCCATCTTCGTGGAGGAGGTCGAGGAGGTGCCCGAGGGCGCCAATGTCGTCTTCTCCGCGCACGGCGTCTCGCCGCTGGTGCACGAGGAGGCGGCCGGACGCCGGCTGAAGACCATCGACGCGACGTGCCCGCTGGTGACCAAGGTGCACCACGAGGCGAAGCGGTTCGCCGGTGAGGACTACGACATCCTGCTGATCGGCCACGAGGGCCACGAGGAGGTCGAGGGGACCGCCGGAGAGGCACCGGCCAGCATCCGGCTCGTGCAGGGCCCGGACGACGTGGACAACGTCGAGGTGCGCGACCCGTCGAAGGTCGCCTGGCTGTCCCAGACCACCCTGTCGGTCGACGAGACCATGCAGACCGTCGACAGGCTGCGGGAGAGGTTCCCGGAGCTCCTGGACCCGCCGTCGGACGACATCTGTTACGCCACCCAGAACCGTCAGCAGGCGGTCAAGGAGATCTCCAAGGGCGCGGATCTGGTGATCGTGGTCGGCTCCGGCAACTCGTCGAACTCCGTGCGCCTCGTCGAGGTGGCCCTGGAGGCCGGTGCACGCTCATCGTTCCGGGTCGACGAGGCGTCCGAGATCGACGAGGCGTGGCTCGAGGGCGTGCAGACCGTCGGTGTCACCTCCGGCGCGTCGGTGCCGGAGATCCTGGTCGACGGCGTGCTCGAGTACCTGCGGGAGAGGGGTTTTCCCGAGGCCGAGGCCGTGCACACCGCGGAGGAGAGCCTGACCTTCGCCCTGCCACCCGAGCTGCGCCGCGACCTGCGCGCCTCGTCGCAGCTCGGCTGAGCTCAGACCGCGGCGAACAACCGGATGATCGCCTCGCCACTGGCCTCGGTCGTGGCGTGGCCACCGAGGTCGCGGGTGCGTGTCTCCGGCTCGAGCAGCGAGGCCTCGACCGCGCGCAGGATGTGGTCCGCGGCGTCGGTGTGGCCGAGGTGGTCGAGCATCATCGCCGCGGACCAGACGGCGGCGACCGGGTTGGCCACGCCCTGCCCGGCGATGTCGGGGGCCGAACCGTGCACGGGCTCGAACATCGACGGCTGCTCACGGTCGGGGTTCAGGTTGGCCGACGGCGCGACGCCGAGTGACCCCGAGACGGCGGCGGTCAGGTCGCTGAGGATGTCGCCGAACAGGTTGCTGCCGACGATGACGTCGAACCGCCCCGGGTCGAGCACGACGCGTGCCGCGAGGGCGTCGATGTGCATCAGCTCCCAGTCGACGTCGGGGTAGTCGGCGGCGACCTCGCGGACGACCTCGTCCCAGAACGGCATCGTGTGCACGATGCCGTTGGACTTGGTGGCGGCCGTCAGCCTTCCCCGGCGCTGCTGTGCGAGCTCGAAGCCGTGCCGCACGATGCGCGTGACACCGACCCTGGTGAACACCGACTCCTGGACGGCCATCTCGTCGGGGAAGCCGCGGTTGAGGCGGCCGCCGATCTCGCTGTACTCGCCCTCGACGTTCTCCCGGACCACGACCAGGTCCATCTCGTTCGCGCCACGCACCGAGGGGTCGACCCCGGCGAGGCCCTTCGCCGGGCGGATGTTGGCGAACTGCCGGAACGCGCGCCGGATCGGGATCAGCAGGCCCCACAGCGAGACGTGGTCCGGCACCCCGGGCCAGCCCACCGCGCCCAGCAGGATCGCGTCGTACCCACGCAGGATGTCGATGGCATCCTCCGGCATCATCGCGCCGGACTCGGCGTACCTGCGACACGACCAGTCGAACGAGTCGTACTCGAGGTCCAGGCCGTAGCGGCCTGCCGCGGTGTCCAGCACCTGCCTGGCCACGGTGAGCACGTCGTGCCCGATGCCGTCACCGGGGATGACCGCGATGCGCTGTCGTCTCGTCTGCACCGGGGTTTCGCTCATGGGGCTCCTTGGGTGTTAGCCGAGGCCGAACAGGGGGATCAGCAGTGGCAGGAAGATCAGGATCAGGATCGCTCCGAGGATGTCGAAGCTGAAGCCGGACCGGATCATCTTGGTGATGGGGACGGTACCGGAGCCGTAGACGACGGCGTTCTGCGGTGTCGAGACCGGTAGCATGAACCCGAACGACGCGGCGAAGGTCGCCGCGAGGGCGGGCACGAACGGGTTGACGCCCGCCGCCTCGGCGAGCGGGATGATGATCGGTACGACGACAGCGGCGGAGGCGGTGTTGGACGTCGTCTCCGACACCGTGATCGCCAGCAGAACGCCGAAGATCGTGATGGCGACGGCGCTGCCGATGCCGAGGGCGTTGAACGCTCCCTTACCGATGGTCTCGGCGAGACCGGTCTCCTCCAGAAGTGTCCCGAACACCACACCGGAGCCGAACAGCACGATCGTGCCCCAGTCGATCCTGGCCGCGTCGGACCAGCGCAGGGTGAAGTCACGGCGCTTCCAGTCCACCGGCAGCATGAACAGCAGGGACGCGCCGAGAATGGCCGCCACTCCCTCGTCGAGCCGGTTCGACACGTCCTCGTAGGCGGCCGAGTCACCACCGGCGACCACCGCGACGATGGCGGGGAAGACCCACAGGGTCACGGTCACCGCGAACGCGATGAGCGTGTTCTTCTCGGCGCGGGACATGGGGCCCATCGCCACGCGCTGCTCGTGCACGTAGTCGTCGACGCCGCGCAGATGCTGGATCTCCGGCTTGTTGAGCAGCAGCAGGATGAATACCAGGGCGACGAACATCAGTGCGCAGATCGGGAAGGCCATCGCCATCCACTGGCCGAACGGGATCGTCTCCCCGGTGGCCTGCTCGATCAGCTCGCGGCCGATCAGGTTCGGCGGGCTGCCGACGGGTGTGAGCAGTCCGCCGACGCTGGCGCCGTACGCGAGCATCAGCATCATCGCGAAGCCGACCCGCAGCCGGGTGGGGTCGAATCGGTCGGTGCGCCCCTCGGCCTCGTACTGGTCCTGGATCAGCTCGCCGATCACGCCGAGGATGCCGACCGCCGTGGGCATCAGCATGGCGACGGTCGCGGTGTTGGAGATCCACGCCGACACGAGACAGGTGATCACACCGAACGCGATGACCACCCGGTTGGTGCTGCGGGTGACGCCGGGGATCGACAGGATGCGGAACGCGAAGCGTCGGGCGAGACCGTGCTTGAGCATGGACTGCGCCAGGATGAACGCCCCGATGAACGTGAAGATGGTGCCGGACCCGAACGGCGCAAGCACGCCGTCCGCGCCCTCGTCCCCGCCGACGCCCAACAGCACCAGCAGCGAGGCGCCGATCAACCCGGACACAGGGATCGGGATCGGCTCGGTGACCCAGGCGACGATCACGCCGGCCATCACCGCGGCGACGACGTGCTGGGTCGTCGGCAGGTCGAGGGGCAGCAGGAAGATGACGACGGTGGCCAGAGGTGCCAGCACGAACCCGGCCGTGCGCCTGGCCTTCTCGAAGCGTTCCTCGGCCGGCGAGAGCCGTTGCTCGCCGAGGCTCCGATAGGTCGCTCCTCCGAGCAGTGCCGCCTCGACGTCGACCCGCTCGCGAGCTCCGCTGGGTGGTGTCGGCTGTCCGCCGCCGGTGCTGGTGGCCATCACGCCTCCCGAATGGGTTCCCACCCCCCTCGGGACCCTCTCTACCCCCTTCGAATCCAAGTAGTCCTCACAGTGCGGACGGGTGTTCCGCCAGGCTGACTCGGGTCGTCAGCGTGCCACGTGGGCTGCGGTATGCGAGAGCTGTCGGCGGACCAGCTGGGCCAGGTGGAGCGGTCTGCGTCCGGCAAGCTGCTCGATCTGCAGACGGCAGGAGAACCCGTCGGCGAGTACGTCGGTGTCCTGAGTTGTCGTCACAATGACGGGCAAAAAGGACTGCTCGGCGCAACGGACGGACACGTCGTAGTGCCCCTCCTCCATCCCGAAGTTCCCGGCGAGCCCGCAGCACCCCTCCTCGATGCTGGTGAGGTCGGCGCCGAGCCTCTCCAGCAGAGCGCGGTCGGCATCGGTCCCCAGCACGGCGCGCTGATGGCAGTGGAACTGTGCCACCACGGCCGCGTCCAGCGGCTCGAGGTCGAGTGGGCGGTCCTGCAGCACCTCTCCCAGGGTGCGAATCCTCGCCGCTACTTTGTGCGCCTCCAGAGTCGCCAGCAGCTCCGGGGCGTCTGCGCGCAGGGTGGCGGCACAGCTCGGCTCGAGCACCACCACCGGGCCGGTTGTCGGGGTCAGCGTGCGCACCGAGCGCTCCAGCACGCGGCGGGCGGTGCCCAGCTGGCCGGTGGAGATCCAGGTCAGCCCGCAGCAGGTGTCGGGCCCGAGGGTCGTCACGGCGTACCCGGCCGACTCGAGCACGGCGACCGCGTCCTCGGCGATCTCGGGAGCGAACGAGGCGGTGAACGTGTCCAACCACAACACCAGCGGATCGCCGTGGCGCTCGCTCATCGTGTGCTCGATCCCGCCCCCCGGGGTTGCCGGCGACAGGGGCGGGAGGGAGCGGCGTCGGTCGATGCCCGCCGCGCGCCTCAGCACATCCGCACGCAGCAGCGCGTTCGCCAGACGCGGTGCCCGCCGGCCGAGCCGTAGCCAGAGCGGCAGCCATCCCATGCTGTAGTGCGCGCGCGGTCGGATCCGGCGGCGGTACCGCTGGTGGAGGTACTCCGCCTTGTACGTCGCCATGTCGACGGAGACAGGGCACTCGTTGCTGCACGCCTTGCAGGCAAGGCACAGGTCGAGCGCATCCCCGACCTCCGGCGACTGCCAGCCCTTGTCGGCGAGGCTTCCGTCGAGCATCTCGAACAGCAGCCGGGCACGTCCGCGGGTGCTGTGCTGCTCGTCGCGCGTGGCACGGTAGGACGGGCACATGCCACCACCGGTGTCCTTGCGGCACGCGCCCACGCCGACACAGCGGCGCATGGCCTTGCCGAAGTCGCCGTCGTCATCGGTGTAGGCGAAGGCAAGGTCACGGGTGTGTGGGCGACTGAGTGCCACCCGCAGGTCGGCGTCGAACGGGACCGGGTCGACGATCACCCCGGGGTTGAACAGGTTCGCCGGATCGAAGGCGTGCTTGAAGGCGGCGAAGGCGTCGAGCAGCCGGGGGCTGTACATCGTCGGCAGCAGCTCCGAGCGGGCGCGCCCGTCACCGTGCTCACCGGACAGCGACCCGCCGTGCTCGACGACCAGGCCGGCGGCGTCCTGCTGGAAGCGGCGGTACGCCGAACGTCCCGACGCGCTGACCAGGTCGTGGTCGATGCGCACGTGCACACAGCCCTCACCGAAGTGTCCGTACACGACACCGCGTCGCCCGTGGTCCGCCATCAGTCGGTGGAACCCGGCCACGTAGTCCGCCAGCCGTTCGGGTGGGACGGCGGCGTCCTCCCAGCCGGCCCACGCCTCGCGGCCGTCGACAGTGCGCGAGGCCAGTCCGGCGCCCTTCTCGCGGATGGACCACATCGCCGCCTGAGTGCGCCGGTCGGAGACCACGACCGTGTCCACCGCACCGTGGCGCTTGGCGGCGTCGCTGACCGACCAGGCGA
>JBOHDD010000095.1:0-2784 GCA_050699155.1 Nocardioidaceae bacterium | reverse complement strand
CGGCCGGGACCTACGCGATCTCGCGGGTGATCCACTCCAGGGTCGCCTCGACGAGCACCCCGAGCGCGTCCTCCTGCGAGAGGTCCCCACGCTTGAGCGTCGCGAACCCGTGGTCGGCACCGGGGATGACGGTCAGGTCCACGGTCGTGGGGAAGGCGTCGGGCCGGCCGAAGGTGTCGCGGTCGCCCTGCACGACCAGGGTGGGTACGCCGGTGTCGGTGAGCTCGTCGACCCTCGTCCGGCCGTTCGGCGGGATCAGCGGGAACGCGAGGGCCAGACAGCCGGACGCCCCGAGGTGCCGAGCGGTCCGGCAGGCGACCCGCGCACCGGCACTGCGACCGCCCACCACCAGGGGCGTCTGCGGCCGCAGGGTGTTGACCACCGTCAGCCAGGCCTCGTCCAGCACCTTCGGGGACGCGGCGACCTTCTTCCCGGCGACCCGCCACGGCTGCTCCACCCGGAACACCGACACCCCCTGGGCGGGCAGCGCCTTCGCCAGCACCGCCAGGTCACGCGCCGACGCGCCACCGCCCGCACCGTGACCGAGCACCAGAGTGGCAACGGGCCGCTTCGAGCGGTCGACGTACAGCCGCGCGTCACCGTGCGGGGTCGAAACCAGCCGAGACGTCGTCACGTCCTAGATCATGCAGGAGTACCGGGCTCGGCCGCGAGGGCATCGAGCAGTTCGGCGCCGTTGTTGCGTACGTCGTTCACCGCGGTCGACACCGGATAGGCCTCGAGCCGGCCGGGTGCGGCGGGCACCAGGAGCCGGCGAAGGTCCGCCGGGTCGGAGAGACCGGGGTCCAGCCAGTCGGCGTAGCTCTCGCGTTCGACCAGCATGGGCATCCGGTCGTGGATGTGGCCGACGGCGTCCTCGGCGGTGGTCGTGATGATGGTGCAGGTCCACCGGAACGCCCGGTCGTCGTCGCGGTCGCGGGTGGGGTCGCGCCAGAGCTCGTACAGCCCGGCCATCGCCAGCACCGAGCCGTCGCCGGGCCGGATGAAGAAGGGCTGCTTCACCGGTTTGCCCTTTTCATTCTTCTTGTCTGTCTTATACCATTCGAAATACCCGTCCGCGGGGAGAAGGCAGCGCCGGCTCGCAAACGCCCGCTTGAAGGCCGGCTTGTCCGCGACGGTCTCGAACCGCGCATTGATCATCCGGTTGCCGATGGAAGGATCCTTCGCCCATGAGGGCACCAGACCCCACGTCAGGGTGCGCAGCCGGCGTGCCGCGGGTGCGGACCGGTCCTGGCGCGGCGGGCGCGACAGCACCGCGTAGACGTCCTTGGTGGGTGCCACGTTGTAGTCCGGCTCGAGCTTCTCGCGTACGTCGACCTGCTGGACCTCGAACTCCTCGACCAGGTCGTCAGGACTCCGGCTCGAGGCATAGCGACCGCACATGCGCATAGCCTCGCATAGCACGGGAAAAGTTAAGATCGGGTATTCGGTAAAGGCGTTACCCCATATTGGGGACGCGCGTTGTACCCGTGACCTAGCGTGAAGGAACACCCCCCACCACACGTCGGAACCCCCTGATGACCGAAGTCACCGGCACGACCAGCTCGAGCGACGCCGAGCTGATCGCTCGCGTCCGCGACGGGGACACGGACGCGTTCGCCGAGCTGTTCGGCCGGCACCAGGAGGCCGCGCACAGGCTCGCGCGGCAGCTCGTGCGCGGAGAGGACACCGACGACCTCGTCTCCGAGGCGTTCGCGAGGGTGCTCCTGCTGCTGCAGAACGGGTCGGGCCCCGACGAGGCGTTCCGGGCCTACCTGCTCACCGCCGTACGCCGGCTGCACGTCGACAGGATCAGGGCCGGCCGGCGGTTGCATGTCAGCGACGACCTCGAGGCGTTCGACCCCGGCATCCCGTTCCAGGACACCGCGGTGGAGGGCTTCGAGCGGAGCACGACAGCCCAGGCGTTCGCCTCGCTGCCCGAACGCTGGCAGCTGGTGCTGTGGCACCTCGACGTGGAGGGCCAGAAGCCCGCACAGGTCGCGCCGCTGCTCGGGATCAGCGCGAACAGCGTCTCCGCCCTGGCGTACCGCGCCCGCGAGGGGCTCCGCCAGGCCTATCTGCAGATGCACCTGGCAGCCACCGACGACGAACGCTGCCGTTGGACGAACGACCGGCTCGGCGCCTACGTCCGCGACGGTCTCTCCCGGAGGGAGACCTACCAGGTCTGGGACCATCTCGGACACTGCCGCCGCTGCACCGCCGTCTACCTCGAGCTGGTCGAGGTCAACTCGAACCTTCGCGGTCTGCTGGCACCGCTGCTGCTCGGTGGTGTCGCAGCCGGCTACCTGGCGAGCACGTCGGGCACGGCCTCGGTCGGGGTGCTCGGCCTGGTCAACCGCGTCACCGACGGCGTCAAGAACCCCGGGTCGGCGGTCGCGACCGGTGCGGCCGGGTCCGTCGCCGCGGCGGCGGTCGCGGTCGCCCTGGTCGTGGGCTCGAACGGCGGCGCACCCTCCAACCCGGCGGCCGACGCCGCGCGCAACGCCCAGTCGGCTCCCGGACCGTCGGACGGCGGGCAGCAGGGCGGCTCACCGGGATCGGGCCCGGGATCGAGCGGAGACGGAGGCTCACCGTCGTCCGGTCAGGGACCAGGGTCGGGCGGAGGTGCCGGTCAGCCCGGCGGCGCCCAGGACTCCCCACCCGCCGCTGCGGGCGGAGACGACGACGACGCCGCACCGGCGGACGCGGGCCCCGATGCTCCTGCCGGCGCACCCGCTGCCGGCGGACCCGATGCGGCCCCACCGGATGGGCCGGATGACTCCCGAC
>JBOHDD010000094.1:0-4415 GCA_050699155.1 Nocardioidaceae bacterium | reverse complement strand
CTCGACGGTGATGTCGTCCGGGTAGAGCTTCTCCTTCTCGAGGATGTCGACGATCTGCCTCGACATGATGTCGTTGCCGCCACCGGGCCCGAAGGCCACGGTCCACTCCAGCGGCTCCTCCGGGTAGCTCTCCGCAGTCCCGGCTCCCCCCGTTCCCCCGCACGCGGCCAATGCGACTGCTGCTGCCAGGCACGCGCCGACTGATGCGAGCTTGCTGTGCATGGTTACCTCCTTGCCCGGTCCCTTCCCGGGCTGTATGTCAGGTGTTGGCGAAGCAGGCGCCGTTCGCAGCGGGACGGCCCGTGGATGGGCCGGCCGGTGGCGAGTGCGTCGTCGACGCGGGCGTGCAGTGCCTCCGCATCTACGTTGCTCGCGTGCTGGCTGCCCACCGTCTCACTCCTTTGGGGACCGGTCTCATCACGACCAGGTGAAGTGCGGTTTGCGTTTGTCGAGGAAGGCGCGCACTCCTTCGGCGTAGTCGTCGGTGTCGAAGGAGGAGTTACGCAGCTGGCGGGTGGCGTCGTCGTCGGTGGTTTGTCCGGCAAGGATGTGGGTGATGATCTGCCTGGTGGCGCGGATGCTGAACTGCGCGCGGGTGCAGAGCAGGTCGGCGAACTCGTAGGTCAGCTTCTGTAGGTCCTGGGTGGGTAGGTGTTGGTCTGCGAGCCCGATCTGGAAGGCGCGTTCGGCGTTGACTGGTTGCCCCGACATCAGGATGTGCTTCGCCTGTGCGGGGCCGACGATGTCGAGGAGTCGTTTGGTGGACTCGAGGCTGTACACAAGCCCGAGCTTGGCCGGGGTGATCGCGAAGCTGGCCTGCTGGTCGGCGAACCTCAGGTCACAGGCCAGCGCGAGCCCACACCCGCCGCCGATGCAGTAGCCGTGGATCATCGCGACCGTCGGTTTCGACAGCGCCTCGAGCGCCTGCTCGGCCGCGGCCACGTGGGCGTTGTAGGCCTTGGCGGACTCGGCGTTGCCGCGCACCTCCTGGAACTCGCTGATGTCGGCACCAGAGGCGAAGGCCCGGGTCCCGGCACCGCGCACGATGAGCACCTTCACCGACCGGTCGGCATCGACCTCACCGAGCAGGCCGGGCAGCGCCTGGTACATGCCCAGCCCGATCGCGTTGTGGCTGTGCGGGCGGTTCAGCACCAGCGTGGCGACGGCGTCGTCGGGGCCGCAGCGCTCGGCTATCAGGTCCGGTGAAGAGTCGGTGGACACGTGGGCTTACCTCTCCTGCAGGTCGGAGTGCTCGTCGAAGACGACACCGTCGTCGAACAGCCGGTTGTTCCCGATACGGACCCGCTTGCCCGTCCAAGGAGGCACCGCCCCGACCCTTCCCGCATAGTGGTAATACTTTGTATATTGCGGAAAAGTAGCGCCGGAATGTGACACAGGTCAAGGGAGCCACCCATGCCACCAGGACACACCAGGCAATCCGGGCGCGTCCCGGGCGTGCAGTCCATCGACCGAGCCGCCGCCATCCTGCGCAGCTTCAGCCAACACCGCGCCGAGCTCACCCTGACCGAGATCGCCCGAGCCACCAACCTGACCACCAGCACCACCCACCGCCTACTCGCCGCCATGCAACACAACGACCTCGTACGCCAGACCCGCGACCGCCGCTACACACCCGGCCCACTGATCATCCAGCTCGTCCGCGGCGGCGCCGTAACCACAACACTGCGCGAAGCTGCCCTACCCGCCATGACCGCCCTACGAGACCACGTCGAGGAAACCGTCGGACTACACCACCTCCTGCCCACCGACGAACGCGTCGTCATCGACCAAGCCGAGAGCCACCACCCCCTCCGCCGCACCTACACCGAGCTCGGCATCCCCATCCCCCTCCCCTACGGCGCACCAGGAAAGATCCTCTGCGCCTGGCTCCCGACCGCGCGCTGCGAGGCCATCCTCGGCCACGAGATCGTTGCGCTGACTCCGACGACGGTGACCGACCCGAAGGCCCTGCGGACACAGCTCGACGAGGTACGCCGGCTTGGCTACGCGATGTCGTTCGCCGAGAGGACACCCGGGATCCGTTCGGTCGCAGCCCCCGTGTTCGACCACGACGGTGCCGTCACCGGATGCCTGAGCGTGTCAGGGCCGGAGATGCGGATGCCGGCTGAGAGGATGCAGGACCTTGGGTCGCGGCTGCGCAGGTCCGCGTGGAACGTGTCCGAGGCGCTCGGCGCGACACCCGGAGTCGTCCACTCCCGCAACGCCGAGCTCGGGTTCGACATACAGCCCTGACGGCACCGAGCGGTACCGTCAGCTAGCGCGACGCGGGCATGCTGGCGCCGACATAGACGAGGGCGTCGCCGACGGCCCGTTCGTCGGTGCCGCTGGGTTGGTTGACCAGGTCTCCGTGGACATGGCGGTCGAGCCGCCCCCGTCGAGGTTGACGGAGTCGTGCAGGTGCAGGGCGTCGGCTACCGCCGCCGTCTTGTCCATGGTGGTGCGACGCTGGTCGTCTGGCGTCCGTCGATGGTCGCGAGGACGATCGTCCCCTCTCGCGTGGTCCCGGCGATGGTCCGTGGGTTACGGCCGAAGAACCCACCGGAGCCGTCGGGGACCACCACTTCATCATCGGCTGTCAGCCGGTAGCGGCCGTTCACCCCGAACAGCCCCGGGCGCAGGGCGAGTGTTTCACCTGTCTCGTCGACGACGGTGAGGTTCCGGTCCAGGCAACCCTCGTCGGTGAGATCGAGCAGTGCCGCGCTGTCTCGTCCGGTGGCCTGAAGGGACGTCTGGCCGGCGGCCAACGCGGTGCCTCGCACGGTTGCCGTGCGTACGACGCAGCCGACACGGTCGAGCACGACCTCTACCCCCGCGCCCGAAGGCGTGGACGCGGCGAACTCCGGAGGGAAGTGCACCAGGTCACCGGGGTGAGTGCAGCGTGTCTGGTCGACGAGGTCGGCACATCCAGCGGGAACCACCGGCGGGTGGTTCAGGAACTCCAACGGGAGCCGTTCCTCGGTCTTCCGGTTCCGCACGACCCCGGACCAGGTCAGATGCCCCATGAGAACCCTGCTGCTGCGAGCGTTCACCACCAGGTCGACCTCGTCGCGGCTGACCGCCGGCTCGCTCAGCAGCTGTCCTCCGAACAGCCCGAGACCCACCGGGTCGCCGGGGTACTGCCGGTTGGCGGTGAAGGTGAAGAAGGAGGCGTTCACCCCGGCCAGGGCGCCGGCGAACCGGACCAGTTCGGTGGTCTTCTCCACCCGGGCGAGATCGGGGCCGTACGTGGCCTGTAGCTGCCCGCGCGCCTTGTCGGGATCGATGCTGAGAACGTGCACCCTCCACGGTCCCCTGGTCGTGGTGTCGATCTCGTCCGGCGGCGCCGGCTCGGACCCACGCACGATCCGCGTGAGGGTCACTCCCGGCGCCAGCGAGTGGACGGTGCGGGCCTCCGCGAGGTCGGGATCACCGAGCGGGAGCGTCTCGGCTTCTGCGGAGGCTGATGCACCGGCCGGGACGAGACTGGCACACACCGCGGAGACCACGATCGCTGCGACGGCAGCAGGAGTCCGTCCCACGTGACGAGGACGGGTTGCGGAGAGCATGCCGGAGAGACTAGGGCACTCTGGAGAGCGCGCATCCTCCTCGAGGTGAGCATCGGGTGAAACGGGAGTGTCGGTGGCCGCTGCGAGGGTGATCGGGCGAGCCGACGTACCCCGCGAACACCCACCACCGGGATGCCCGCCGCGACCGATGAGTTCTCTCGGTTGCCGCGGTCTACCCGCCCGTGACCGCCGACAAGGAGAGCCCGATGACCGAGACCACCACCAGCCCGCGGATGAGCGCACAGGAGCAGATGCTGCTGCGGGCGCTCACGGTGGCCACCTTCGTGGTGATCCTCAACGAGACCATCATGATCAACGCGATCCCGTTGCTCATGGACGTCCTCGACGTGACCGCACGCGACGCCCAGTGGCTGTCGGCGGGGTTCATGCTGACCATGGCTGTCGTGATCCCGGTCACCGGCTGGTTCCTCAGCCGTGTCTCCACCCGCGCCGCCTTCGCCACCGCGATGGGACTGTTCTGCATCGGCACGCTGCTGGCGGGCGTGGCGCCGGCGTTCCCGGTGCTGCTGGTCGCCCGCGTTGTCCAGGCGGCGGGTACGGCGGTGATGCTGCCGTTGCTGATGACGACGCTGCTCACCGTGGTGCCTCCCGCGCAGCGCGGACGGGTGATGGGCAACGTCACTCTGGTCATCTCGGTGGCGCCCGCGCTGGGGCCGGCCCTGTCCGGAGTCATCCTGCAGTTCCTGGACTGGCGGTGGCTGTTCTTCCTGGTGTTGCCGGTGGCCGCCGTGCTCACGGCGTGGGGCCTGCGCGTGGTTCGTAACAGTGGCGAGAGGCAGCCGGGCAGCCTCGACGTGCTCAGCGTGGGGCTCACCACGATCGGGTTCG
>JBOHDD010000093.1:0-3919 GCA_050699155.1 Nocardioidaceae bacterium | reverse complement strand
ACGTCCTCCACCAGCGTGCTCACGTGGGTGATGACCAACACCGGCTGGCTGTTCGTGCTGACTGCCTCGCTGTTCGTGGTGTTCGTGCTGTGGTTGGCGATCAGCCGCTACGGACGCATCCCGCTCGGGCACGACAACGAGAAGCCCGAGTTCACGACGGTCTCCTGGATCGCAATGATGTTCAGCGCTGGCATGGGCATCGGGCTGATGTTCTACGGAGTCGCCGAACCGCTGTACCACTACGCGTCGCCGCCCCCGGGCACGGCCGACCCGGAGACCACCGAGGCCATGCAGACGTCGATGGCCACCACACTGTTCCACTGGACGCTGCACCCGTGGGCGATCTACGCAGTGGTCGGTATCGCGATCGCGTACGGCACGTTCCGCAAGGGACGCTCTCAGCTGATCTCCTCCGCGTTCGCACCCCTGCTCGGCAAGCACGCCGAAGGTCCGGTCGGCAGAGTGATCGATATCCTGGCGATCTTCGCCACGCTGTTCGGCTCGGCCGCATCCTTGGGACTGGGCGCTCTGCAGATCGGTGGGGGTATCGAGTTCGCCGGCTGGATGGGTGAGGTGACCACGCCGCTGCTGGTGGTGATCATCGCCGTACTGACGATGTGCTTCATCGCCTCGGCCGTGTCCGGGGTGGCCAAGGGCATCCAGTGGCTGTCCAACATCAACATGGTCCTGGCCGTCGTCCTCGCCGTCTTCGTGTTCGTGGTCGGACCGACGGTGCTGATCCTGAACCTGCTGCCCACCGCACTGGGCGACTATGCGCGCGAGCTGGCCACCATGGCCTCACGTACCGAAGCCAGCGGTGGTGGGGCGATGGCCAGCTGGCTGTCGTCGTGGACGGTCTTCTACTGGGCGTGGTGGATCTCCTGGACGCCGTTCGTGGGGATGTTCATCGCCCGGATCTCGCGTGGTCGCACGATTCGCGAGTTCGTCACCGGCGTACTCCTCGTGCCGAGCCTGGTCAGCCTGGTGTGGTTCGCCATCTTCGGCGGCGCGTCCATCGACGCGCTGCGCGGCGGGGCGAACCTGAACCCCGACGCCTTCGACACCGTGCTGTTCCAGCTGCTCGGCGAGTACCCGCTCGCCGGTGTCACCACGGTCCTGGTGATGGTGCTGGTCGGCATCTTCTTCGTCTCGGGTGCCGATGCGGCCTCGATCGTGATGGGGACGCTGTCGGAGAAGGGCACCACCGAGCCCACGCGGCCGACGGTGATCTTCTGGGGCGTACTGACCGGGGCGGTAGCAGCGGTGATGCTGCTGGCCGGTGGGAGTGATGCGCTCAACGGCCTGAAGAACATCACCATCTCGGCGGCCCTGCCATTCGTCGTCGTGATGGTCGGCCTCGTCGTCGCCCTGACCAAGGACCTGCGACGCGACCCGCTGATGCTGCGCAGCGAGCGCGGCAGCGAGATCGTCGAGCAGGCGGTGATCGAGGGCGTGACCGAGCACGGGAACGACTTCGCTCTGGTGGTCTCGGGCGAGGACGAGGGGGAGCCCGCCGCCGCACCCCACAATGGCCGACGGAACTGGCGTCTGGGGGTGCGACGTAAGGAGCCCACCGGCCAGAGGTGAAACGACCTACGCGTCGGCGCCGGTGCGTTCGTGCTCCGCCGGCGCAGCCACGGATGCCATGGGTCGCCACATGGTGTCGCCGTGCTCGGCATTGGCGGCCCGCGCGAGCACGAACAACAGCGCCGACAGCCTGTTGAGGTACTGCGCCGGCAGTGGGCTGATCTGGTCGCCGTACTCCTCCACGGCCGTCCAGACCGTGCGCTCCGCCCGGCGGGAGGTGGTGCGGGCCTGGAAGATCAACGAGGAAGCGACCGTGCCGCCGGGGAGTACGAACCCCTGCGCCTTGTAGAGATCCTGGCTGTAGTGCTCGATCGCCCGCTCGAGCCGTTGGATGTGCTCGGCGGTGATGTGTGCTGCCGACTCGTCGCGGCTGTCCGCCGGCGCCATCAGGTCCGAGGCCAGGTCGAACATGTCGTGCTGCACACTCGCGAGAGTGTTCACGACGTCCACCGACAGCCCACCGGCGAACGCCAGAGCCGCTCCGACAGCGGCGTTCGCCTCCTCGCAGTCGGAGTAGGCCGCGAGTCTGTTGTCGTGCTTGGCGACCTCGCCGAACGCACCGAAGCGCGTCCGACCGTCGTCGCCCTCACGAGTGAAGTGCGGGGCAGTCGCCGGGTCCACGGTATTTGGGTCTGTGCTCATGGCCGTTAGTGTAAGGGTGGTCGCCTGTGGGTATCGGTCCGAAGGGGACGGGTCTGCAGGGATCGCCGCTCCGAATCGGGAGGAGTCGCCTTGAGTAGCGACATGGACACGCACGCGAGTGCCGACAGCACGGAGACTCCGAGGGCCTCTGACTTCAAGGGCGGCTGGGCGACCGTCGACAAGACGGTCTTCTACGCTGCATTCGGCGTCATCCTCCTCCTCACCATCGTGGGCATGGTGTTGCCCGACAAGGTCTACGCCATCTCCTCGGCCGCTCTCGGGTGGGCGACGAACTCCTTCGGATGGCTCTTCATCCTCGCGGCGAGCGGGTTCGTCATCTTCTCGCTGGTCCTGGCTTTCGGCCGTTACGGCCGGATCCCGCTGTCGAAGGACGGAGAGGCGCCCGAGTTCTCGACCATCTCGTGGGTGGCGATGATGTTCAGCGCCGGCATGGGCATCGGCCTGATGTTCTTCGGCGTCTACGAGCCGGCGTACCACATGGCGAACCCGCCGCCGTTCGCCGACGCCCAGGCGGGTACCGCCGGTGCTGCGCAGGATGCGATGGCCACCACCTTCTTCCACTGGGGCTTCCACCCGTGGGCGATGTACGCCGTGGTCGGTCTTGCGCTGGCCTACTCCACCTTCCGGATGGGCCGGGGCAACCTGATGAGCTCGCCGTTCCAGGCACTCTTCGGCAAGGACCTGATCGAAGACCGGGGGTGGGGAAAGCCGATCGACGCGATCGCGATCATCACGACGAAGTTCGGGTCGGCGACGTCGCTCGGTCTCGGTGCGCTGCAGATCGCCGCAGGGTTCTCTCTGCTCAGCACCGGTAGGTTCGAGGAGAACCCCGGGGTGGCCGTTCCGATCATCGTGATCATGGTGCTGACCGTCGGGATCGTCATCTCCGCGGCCAGCGGGGTGTCGCGCGGCATCAAGTGGCTGAGCAACACCAACATGATCGTCGCCCTCCTGCTGGTGCTCTTCGTCTTCTTCGTCGGGCCGACCGTCTTCATGCTCGACCTGCTCCCGAAGTCGATCGGCGCCTACATCGCCGGCCTGGTGCCGATGAGCTTCAACACCGCGGCGTTCGGAGGCGGCAGCTGGTTGGCATCCTGGACGATCTTCTACTGGGCCTGGTGGATCTCCTGGACGCCGTTCGTCGGCACCTTCATCGCCAGGATCTCCCGTGGCCGCACGATCCGTGAGTTCGTCATCGGCGTCCTCCTGGTGCCGACCGTGATCAGCGCCGTGTGGTTCGTGGTCTTCGGGGGTGCGGGCATCGACCTACAGCTCGGCGGTACCAACATCGCAGGTGCTGCCGACGAGGCGGCCGGCTTCTTCCTGATGTTGCAGGAGTACCCGTGGCTGCCGCTGACCGCCGGCGCGGTGATCTTCCTGACCGCGATCTTCTTCGTCAGCGGTGCCGACGCGGGTGCCCTGGTGCTGAGCACGTTGTCCTCCTACGGGCGCACCGAGCCATGGGCACCCCTGGTCGTGCTGTGGGCGGTGATGACCGGTGCCGTGGCCGCGATGCTGTTGCTCGTCGGCGGGCTGGCGGCGTTGCAGACGTTCACCATCCTCGCCGCAAGCCCGTTCGTCTTCATCCTCATCGGTTTGTGCGTAGCGTTGTACGCCGACCTGCGCCGCGACCCGTTGAGGGAGCGCCGCGTCGGCCCGGTGCGCGGGC
>JBOHDD010000092.1:0-3177 GCA_050699155.1 Nocardioidaceae bacterium | reverse complement strand
ACCACAGCGCCGCCGCCGTCATCGCCATGATCTACCTCAGCTGCGGCGGACTCACCATCCAGCTACCCACAGAAAGGTGAGGAGAACCACATTTGTTTCCCAAGCACCTCACGGCGCGCGACTGGATCAGGGCAGCGAGCTCCGCTCGGGTGCTTCGTCCGTGCTCCCGCACCGGAGATCCTCCCCAGCTCACCACCACCGTCCTCTGCTCACCTGCCGGGTCAGGAGTCCCGGGCGGCCCACCAGGACAGCAGCTCGTCGCGCGCGCGCTCCTCCCCGAGGGGCCCGTGCTCGATCCGCAGCTCGAGCAGATACGTGTATGCCTCGCCCACCGGCCGGCCCGGCGGGATCCGCAGAATCTCCATGATCTGGTTGCCGTTGAGGTCCGGGCGCATCGCCTCCAGCTCCTCCTGGGCCGCCAACCGCTCGATCCGCGCCTCGAGCTCGTCGTAGGAACGCCGCAGCCGGTCGGCCTTGCGCCGGTTGCGGGTCGTGCAGTCGGCGCGCGTCAGCACATGCAGCCGGGCCAGCTGGTCGCCGGCATCGCGCACGTACCGCCGGACCGCCGAGTCGGTCCACTCACCAGTGCCGTACCCGTGGAAGCGCAGATGCAGCTCGACCAGATGGCTGACGGCCTCGATGTCACCGTTGGGGAAGCGCAGCGCCCGCATCCGCTTCTGGGTCATCTTCGCGCCGACCACGTCGTGGTGGTGGAAGGACACCGACCCGTCGGTGCCGTACCTGCGGGTCCGCGGCTTGCCGACGTCGTGCATCAGGGCGGCCATGCGTACGACGAGGTCCGGCGGCTCGAACGGCAGCCTGTGCTCGAGCTCGATGGCCTGTTCGAGCACGGTGAGGGTGTGCTGGTAGACGTCCTTGTGCCGGTGATGCTCGTCGACCTCGAGACGCAGCTCGGGCAGCTCGGGAAGGAACAGCCGCGCCAGGCCGGTTTCCGCCAGCAGCTCGAGACCCGCCCGCGGCCGGTCGGAGCAGATCAGCTTGACCAGCTCGTCACGCACGCGCTCGGCGGACACGATCTCCAGCCGATCGCGCATGTCCAGCATCGCCTCGAACACCGCCGGGTCGACCTCGAACCCCAGCTGGGAGGCGAACCGCGCCGCGCGCATCATCCGCAGCGGGTCGTCACCGAAGGACGCCTCCGGGGTTCCCGGCGTCCGCAGCAGCCGAGCCGCCAGGTCCCGCAGACCGCCGTACGGGTCGACGAACTCGCGGGACGGCAGTCCGACGGCCATCGCGTTCACGGTGAAGTCACGGCGGGAAAGGTCACCGGAGATCGAGTCCCCGTAGGCCACCTCCGGCTTGCGCGAGGTCTCGGCGTAGGAGTCCGAGCGGTACGTCGTGATCTCCAGCCGCCAGCTGCCCTTGCGACAGCCGATGGTGCCGAACTCGCGACCCATGTCCCAGACACCGTCGGCCCAGCCCCGGACGAGTCGCTCGATGGTCTCCGGGCGTGCCGAGGTGGTGAAGTCGAGGTCGGGACCCAGCCGCCCGAGCAGCGCGTCACGGACCGAGCCGCCCACCAGCGCGATCTCATGGCCTGCATCGGCGAACCGCGCCCCGAGCTCGTCGATGATCGGGGCGACCTTCAGCAGCGACGTGACGGCGTTGCGTTGCACGTCGTCGAGTCGCGAGCTGGCTCGGGAGGCGTCGGACACGGGGACCCACTCTATGTGCCGACTCACGTCGGACTCGTGGTCGGTTGGTGCCGAGTCCTCGTTAGCATGCAGGGCGTGACCCGCCCGAGTCCGCACGCGCCGGAATCCTCGTGAGCCGGGCAGCACGGACTCTCAGCGTTCTCATCGCCCTGGCCTGCTGTCTGGCTCCGGTCGTGGCGGCCGCCCCGGTCCAGGCCGATCCCCGGGCCGACCCGCAGAACGACCACCGGCATCGGGCCAGAGCACAGCAGCAGGAGGAGCCCAGCCGAACCCGGGCGCGCCTCCACCCCGGCGCACGGTCCGCCGGCCCGCACCTGGCGCCGCGTCCCGAGCTGCAGCCGCCGGTCGCGCCCGAGCCCGAGCCGGTCAACATCGAGACGCTGACACCCTCGACACTGCGTCCTGGCACCCCGGTCCAGGTCACCGGGACGGTGCTCAACACCAGCCAGGACACATGGGGCGACGTACAGGTCGGGATGCTCGCCTCACCGGTGCCGTTCACGTCGGAGGAGGAGATCTCCGCCGCGGCGGGCACGGACCCCGATGCCTTCACCGGTAGCCGGGTGCTGGCCACAGGGACCTTCGACGACATCGGCGACCTCGCGCCCGGGCAGTCGCGGTCCTACTCCTACACCGTGCCCTTCGGGCAGCTCGAGCTGATCGGCAGTGAGGGGGCGTACTGGATCGGCACCGAGGTCCGGGCCTTCGACGGGGAGGGCCTGCGCGGGTCCGTCGCGCGGACTCTGACGTTCATGCCGCTCCTCGACCAGCCCAAGGCCCTCCCCAAGGTCGACATGGCCGTGTTGTGGCCGATGCTGGCTCCGGTCCCCTGGACCGGCCGGGAGTACCTCGACGACTCGCTGAGCGAGCAGTTCGCCGAAGGAGGCCGGCTGCAGACGCTCGCCGAGGTGGGGGCCGACGCCCGCGGCGTACCGCTGACCTGGGTCGTCGACCCGGCGGTGCTCGACGCGGCCAGACGGATGTCGGACGGGTACACCCTGCGCGGACGGGACCTGGCCGCCGGCTCCGAGGGCGCCACCTCCGCACGCCGGTGGCTGCGGTTCGTGCGCAGCGCCATCGGCAACGGAGTCGCTCTCAGCGTGCCTTACGGCCACCCCGACGTCGCCGCCCTCGCCCATACCGACTTCCGGCCAGGCATCCGGCAGGCCCAGCGTGCGGCGGAGGAGGTGCTCGACCGTCTGGGGATCAACAACCTCCGGCTGATGTGGGCGGCCCACGGCAGGGTCGACCGGCAGATCCTGGATCTGGCGCGACAGTTTGACCCCGCTCTCGCGTTGCTGGCCCGAGACACGCTGAGCAACCCCCGGGCGGGGTCCGTCGTGGGGCTGCGCAGTCAGGGGTCGCCCCGACCACCGACCCAGCCGTTCCGCTGGCAGGGCCTGGTGGTCGACCGTGGCCGTAGCAGCGCCGGGCTGCGGGCGCAGCCCGGCCAGAGCGTGCTGCAGTGGCGGCAGCAGCTGCTGTCCAACACTGCTCTGCG
>JBOHDD010000091.1:0-1741 GCA_050699155.1 Nocardioidaceae bacterium | reverse complement strand
ACTCGGCCGTCGGCCATCTCGTCGGAGTGGTCCGTGGCGGTTGACGCTGTCATCTTCGACTGGGGCGGGACGCTCACCCCGTGGCGGACCATCGACTTCGCCGAGGAGGCCGCGGCGCTGGCGAAGGCCTGTGTCGACGGTGGGGACCCCGACGCAGCGGCGGCACTGCTGGCAGCCGGCGGCAGCGTCTGGGAGCGGTCGCGCGACGAGCACCGCAGCGCCACGATCGCAGAGATCTTCGCGGTGGCCGGCCTGACACTCGACGAGTCGAGGCTCCAGCCCTACCGCGACTTCTGGGAGCCGGCCACGATCACCGACCCGGACGCACCGTCGTTGTTCTCCGAGCTTCGGGCGGAGGACATCAGGGTAGGTGTGCTGTCGAACACGGTGTGGCCGCGTGCGTGGCACCAGCAGATCTTCGTCCGTGACAACGTGCACCAGCTGATCGACGGGGCCGTGTACACCAGCGAGATCGCGTGGACCAAGCCGCACCCGAAGGCCTTCGCCGCGGCGATGCACGCGGTGGGGGTCAGCGACCCGGCGCGCTGCGTCTTCGTCGGTGACCGGCTGTGCGACGACATCTACGGCGCGCAGCGCGCGGGGATGCGTGCGGTGCACGTGCCGCACAGCGACGTACCCGCGAGCCAGGCGGGCCACACGGAAGGGGAGCCGGACGCCGTCGTGCAGCGGCTTGCTGACATCCCGGCGGCCATCCGGCCGTGGCGGTGACGCGGCGCACGCCGGAGGGGTTATGGTTGCCCGCACAAACCAGTCAGAGCGAGGGGGACGGGTGTTCTTCGACGACTATCCACTGTTCTACGAGACGAGCGAGACGGCCTCATCGGCGAACCGGCTGAATCTACGCCACCACGCCATGATCGGGTCGAACCGCGACATTCTGGAAGGCGCCCGGGTGCTCGATCTGGCCAGCCACGACGGTCGCTGGTCCTTCGCCGCGCTGAAGGCGGGAGCAAGCCACGTCACGGGGGTCGAGGCGCGACGCGAGCTGGTCGACAGCGCGAACAAGACGTTCGCGGAGTACGGCGTCGACCCCAGCACGTACAGCTTCATCCAGGGCGACATGTTCCGGGTGCTGACCCGTCAGCAGTTCGACATCGACGTCGTGCTCTGTCTCGGCTTCGTGTACCACACGCTGCGCTATCCCGAGCTCTTCCGCGGGATCATGGATGCCGGGCCGCGCCATGTCTTGGTCGACACCAAGGTCATCCTCGGCGACGAGCCACTGGTGCGGCTGAACGTCAACCGCACGGGGGTGCAGAGCAACGCCGCCAAGGACAAGACCTCGCACCGGCGCAGGGCGATCGCGGGCTGGCCGTCGGTGCCCGCCCTGCGGATGATGCTCGACGTCTACGACCTCGACGTGGAGGAGCTGTACGACTGGCCGGCGCTGCTGGCCGAGCACCCGGAGGTACCGCGCCGGGCAGCGGGGGACTACTACACCGGCAACCGGGTGACGCTCCGCTGTCGCAGCCGGGTGCCCGAGGCTGTCGACCCGAGCATCACCGAGCACGACGTACCGACCGGCGCCTGAGCAACGCCGGCACTGCTCCGGCGTCGCGGCTACCGGTCACTCAGGCCCGGGAACGGCTCGGGGTCGTCGCCCCACGCCAGCCCGCGCACCGCGCAGTCGGTGAGTGCCCGCGCGGCGTACAGGCGGGTGGACGCCGTGGTGCGGGTCACCACGTCGGCATAGACGGCCGAGCAGCGCGCCTCGATCACC
>JBOHDD010000090.1:0-1875 GCA_050699155.1 Nocardioidaceae bacterium | reverse complement strand
CCTTCATCGACTCCCACTGCCGGTCGACGTGCTCCGCACCGTCGGAGAATCCGAGCGCGACGGCGGTCGTCTCCGGGATCCGCATGTCGGCCGTGCCGCCACCCACGACCTCCCGGTATCCCGGTCCTGACACGACGGTGGCCAGCTCGGCGTACCGGTCCTCGAACCGGAACGCGACCGCGAGGCTCCGGAAGGCTCGGCCCGGGTCGGTGAGGGTCACCGGACCCAGCATCCGGGTGAGGTCCGCACCCGACAGCCACGCCGACGCGACACCAGGGTCACCGAGCCGCTGCATGTCCTCGCGGAACGTCTCGGTGTCGGCAAGGGACCGACGCCCGGCGGCCTCGGCGAAGCGCTCGGCGTCCCTCTCGGTCTTGGAGACGACCATGTAACCGTCCAGGTACGACCAGCCGCCCACCTCGGAGTTCCCCGGGTCACACGACCGCAGCTTCTCCAGACCTGCCCGCGCCTGTTCCTCGTCGCCGACCTGGATCGCGACGGCGACACCCGGCTCGCTGTCACGGCCCCTGCCGCTCCCACTGGGGGCCATCACGGCGACACCGACCCGCTGACCCAGCCAGGGTGCGACGTCGTCCTGGTAGTCCACGTCACAGGACGCCTCGCTGGCCATCTCCTCGACGATCACCTCACGCAGGTCCACCCGCTCGTCGTCGATGCGGGTGTACCTCTCGAACGCAGGGAAGCTCTGCAGGAACCGGATCGCGTCGATCTTCTCCGGCGCCGACGGGTCGAGGTCCAGCCGGAAGTACGCGACGGCATCGGCGGGGAGCACGTCATGCGGCTGGGTGCCGCCACCGCTGAGCAGACGGAAGACCGCGAACGCCCCCAGCGGAAGGCCGAGCGCCAGGACGACGCCGGCGACGATGCCGACCACCAGGCCGCGGCGCGACTTCCTCACGGAGCCGCCGCCGAACTCGAGGTGGTCGGGCTCCCCCTGCGGTGGCGTGCTGCTGGACATACCGATCCCCCCAGATCATCGAGCGTATGACTGAACGCTAACCCACCAAGCGGCTCACGAGGGCGGTTTCATCGCTAAATCGGGAGCAGGTGCGAGCGCCCACAGCGCGGCTGTCGCTCCCGCCAGGGCTCCGATCGGCCACGCGAAGTAGACACCTGTGGCCTGCACCTCCAACGGGCCCAGCAGGGTGGCGTTGGTGCCCGCGCCGCGGGCCTGCGCCACCAGCGTCTCCGGGCCGAGGCCCATGCCGAGGTTCCGCATCACCAGGTAGCCCAGTGCGGAGCCGGCGAGCACCGCGAGCACCGTCAGGACGCCGTACCGCCGGAACAGTGTGGCGCTCACCAGGCCCAGCAGCAGCGCGCCACCGGAGGCCACGAGGAAGTACGTGGCGTCGACGTTGAACGTGCGACGCAGGCCCTGTCCGTCGGGCACCGGATGGCCGGCGAACATCGGGAGGGCGCCGGGGTACGTCGGAGGCTCGACGACCGCCGCCCAGATCACCGCGCAGGCCGCACCACCGGCGAGGAACAGCCCGGCGGTCGTCGCCAACGTCACGACCGCCTGCACCCAGGTCACCCGGGCTCGGCGGCCGGGGTCGGGCCCGTCGGCGGCGGGGTCGTCGTCACAACCCTCGATCCTACGGGTCGGTGGTTAGGGTTGCTGGCGTGGCGAGACAGCGCACGGCCTCCACCGGCACCCCGGCGACGTCGTTGTTGACGAGGTCGGGGGTCGCGTTCGATGTGCACACCTACCACCACGACCCCGCGGCGTCGTCGTACGGGTTGGAGGCCGCGTCCGCGCTCGGTGTCGCGGCCGAGC
Organism: Nocardioidaceae bacterium; assembly: GCA_050699155.1. Taxonomy (GTDB): domain Bacteria; phylum Actinomycetota; class Actinomycetes; order Propionibacteriales; family Nocardioidaceae; genus JBOHDD01. The sequence goes on along the minus strand of JBOHDD010000090.1, from coordinate 77 downwards.
GGGTGTTCAAGACGCTCGTCGCCGAGGTGGACGGCTCGCTGTGCGTCGCGGTCGTGCCGGTGGAGCGTTCGCTCGAC
>JBOHDD010000089.1:0-3853 GCA_050699155.1 Nocardioidaceae bacterium | reverse complement strand
CCTACGCGGTGGCCGCCTGCCTGCTCGTTTCCTGCAGCAGCACCCAGGACACATCGGACAGCAAGGCAGAGCCGGATCGTACGGCGAGTGGGGCGCCGGCGACTCCCAGAGACGCCACCGGCCGGACAGAGTCTGAAGTCCCGCAGCGCACTCCGGACGAGGTCGGGGTGCTGCCGACGGTGCCGGCGAGGCGCAACGAGGCGACACTTGCCGGTCAGCTCGACCGTGCCGCGGCGACGTTGCGGAACGACGATGCCACGTCGACCGACGTACGCGCGGCCGGGGAGTTCCAGCAGCTCGCCGTGCGCACCCTCGCCACCGCGTCCAGCCAGTTCCGCCGGAAGGTCGCTGCCCGCCTGTATGCCGAGACGGCCCTGGTCACCCGGGGCGCCGTCAGGGCGGCCGCCTTGCTACACGCGATGACCACACCCGAGCCGGCCCTGCCGCGCTGGCGCATCGTCGAGCCGCCACCGGCGCCGGAGCTGCGCGGCTACTACCGGGAGGCGCACCGGCGCACCGGCGTCCCATGGACCTACCTGGCGGCGATCCACCTCGTCGAGACGCGGATGGGGCGCATCCGCGGCACCAGCACGGCCGGGGCGCGCGGGCCGATGCAGTTCCTCCCGTCGACCTGGGACCTGTACGGCGCCGGTGGCGACATCACCGACCCCCGCGACTCGATCCTCGCGGCCGCCCGGCTGCTCAAGGCCAACGGAGCGCCCAGCGACATGGCCGACGCCCTGTGGCACTACAACCCGTCCGACAGCTACGTGTCTGCGGTCACCGCGCATGCCCGCACGATGCAGGATTCCAGCGCCGCCTATCGCGGCTATTGGCACTGGCGCGTGTTGTACAGCCACCGGCGGGGCACCTACGTGTTGCCCGTCGGCTACCCGGATACGCGCCCCGTGCTGCTGCGCGGCCGCTGAGCAAGCACACTCGACTTCGGCCTCTGATCGCCCGAGGATGGCGGGGTGAGTGCCAGTGTCGACGACGAGCTTCTCCAGTGGCTGCTCGAGGGTGACCCGGCGATCCGGTGGCGGGTGCTTCGCGACCTGACCCAGGCCTCCGACCGGGAGGTCACCCGCGAACGAGCCCGGGTCGCCACCGACGGGTGGGGTGCCCGGCTGCTGTCGGCGCAGGACCGCGACGGTGGGTGGGGTGGCGGTGTCTACTCGCCCAAGTGGACGTCGACGACGTACACGCTCCTGCACCTGCTGTGGTTAGGCCTGCCGTCCGGTCACCCCGCCGCCCTGCGGGGCTGCGAGCGGCTCTGGGAGTGGCAGGCACGATGGCGCGTGCCGGAGACGTGCGTCGTCGGCATCCTCGTGCGGCTCACCAGCTCTCATGGGTACGACGCCATACGGCTCGACGGCATCGTCGAGTATCTCCTCGACCAGCAGCTTGCCGACGGCGGGTGGAACTGCGCCACCCGCACCGACAAGAACAAGCACAGCTCGTTCCACACCAGCATTCAGGCCCTGGAGGCCCTGGATGCGTACACCGAGACGGGCGGCCGCGTCCGTACGAGCGAGTCGCAGCGACGTGGCCGCGAGTTCTTCCTCCGCCACCGGCTGTACAAGTCACACCGCACCGGAGCGGTCGCCATCCGCGGGAGTACCCGATTTCCGGCATTTCCTGAATGGCACTTCGACGTGCTCCGCGGCCTCGAGCACTTCCTCCACGCCGGGGCACGTCGCGACGAGCGGCTCGGTGCCGCTATCGAGGTGGTGCGTCGCGCCCGCGGCACGGACGGCCGATGGCCCACCTACTCCCCCTACCCGGGGCGGCAGTGGTTCGAGCTGGAGCCGTCAGGTCCGAGCCGGTGGAACACCATTCGCGCGCTCCGGGTGCTGCACTGGTGGGATACGTGACAGGTCATCCCTTACCGAAGGCAGCACCGCAGCGTAGGGTTGAAACTTGTAGGGACGGGGGCCTCGCCGAGCCGTGGTCTCGGGCACCGCTTAGCGCGATCACCGGATGGCCTCCAGGGCGGCGACAATGGGTGCAACACCGACGGGCTCGGCGTTCAGCCACAGCGTGCTGCTCCACAGCTCCGACGAGGAGCTCCTCCAGACAGTCGTTCCCTTCCTACGCGCTGGGCTCGATGCCGGTGAGAGCGCGGTCGTCTGCTGCACGCCTCCCACGACGGAGCTCCTCCAGGGCAGCCTCGGCCATCAGACCGGGATTGCGTACCTCGACTACGACGAGACGTACAGCACGCCGATCACCGCCATCGCCGCCTACCTCGAGGTCGTGGACAACCAGGTGAGCTCGGGCGCGGAGCATGTCCGGGTGATCGGCCAGATGACCTCCGACGGCAGCCCCGACGACCATGTGGAATGGGCGCGCTACGAGGCGGTCGCAAACCGTGCCATGGCTTCGTATCCGGTGTCGGCGATCTGCATCTACGACGCCAAGGCGCTCAGCGCCGATGTCGTCGCGTTCGGGCGGTTCACCCACCCCACGCTGATCAGCGGCTCCGTCCGCACACCCAACCCTGACTGTGTCGACCCGTCGGCATTCCTGCGCAGGATGACGCAGGCCACCCCGGACCCCCTCGAGGCGACGCCTCCGGATGTGGAGTTCGTCGGGCTGGTGAGCCTGGACAAGCTGCGCTTGCAGCTGGAGAGCTGCCTGTTCCAGAGGACGCACATGGCGCAGGAGGCAGCTGACCTCGTCCTTGCGGTCAACGAGATCGCAACCAACGCTCTCCGGCACGCTCGGCCGCCGGTGGACGTGCGCCTCTGGGTGCGGTCCGATCGTTTCCTGTGCACGGTTGTCGACCATGGTCCGGGGATCAGCGACCCCTTCGCCGGTTACATCTGGCCCGGGGCATTGAGCAACATGCCCACGTGCGGCATGGGTCTCTGGCTCGCACGTCGACTCTGTGACCGCGTTGACATCTTCGACAGCCCCCAAGGTTTCACCGTCCGCCTCAACATCAACCGCGGGCACACGTCACCACACCCGATCCGCCACCAGGACGCGTCCGGCTAGTCGATGAACCGCCAGCTGTCGGGCCGGGACCCGTCGGTGTCGGTGAACCCGTACTCGACAGCGAGCTGGCCCGATGTGACCGACCGCTGGTTCCACCGGGACCGCTCACGGTCGGATGCCAACGCGACGACGGCGCGTCCGACGTACCGGGGTGACTCGGAGCGCGCGAAGCCCTCAGGAGCGGTCGGATGGTCGGTGGCGTTGGCATCGAGAGCGTCGCGCCAGGTCTCTTCGGTGACGCCGAAATTGTCGAGCATCATCTCCGAGCGCAGCCATCCCGGCGTGACGGCTACGGCGGTCGCGTCGTGCGGTGCGAGCTCGTGACCCTGGGAGTAGGCCAACCGGTTCACGGCGACCTTGGCCAGGTCGTAGAACACCGAGATCCGGTAGTGCGAAGCGTTGTAGTCGGCGGTGCCGTCGGTGACCTCCACCAGCAGGCCACCCGGCTCGGTGATCATCAGCGGCAGCAGGTGGTGTGAGGTGATGATGTGGGTGTCGATCGCCAGCCGGAGGATCCGCAGGCCGTCGTCGAGTTCGAGGTCCCAGACGGGGGTGTTCCACTGACCGGGACCGCCCTTGAGAAGCTCGCCGCCCCAGATGTCGTTGACGAGTACGTCGATGTGACCGTACTCGCTGTGGATCCGCTCGGCGAGGCGTCGTACCTGGCTCGAGTCGAGATGGTCGACCGCGATGGGCACACCGGTGCCGCCGAGCTGGGTCACGAGGTCCGCGGTCTCCTCGATCGTCTCGGTGCGGTGATAGTCGGAGGGGATCGGCCGGACGCTGCTGCTGCGGCCGGTGCATACGACGGTCGCTCCGGCCTCGCCGAGTGCGGCCGCGATCCCACGTCCGG
>JBOHDD010000088.1:0-2102 GCA_050699155.1 Nocardioidaceae bacterium | reverse complement strand
ACTCGCTGAGCTACTGGGTGGTCTCGGACCACTTCGAGGAGCTGGGCAGGCCTCCGGCGCTGCTGCACGGGGGCTTCGGCCTGCGCACGGTCGGTGAGCTGCGCAAGCCGCGGTGGTGGGCGCTGGCTCTGCTGGAGCGGCTCGGGCCGCGCCGCCTGCCGGTGCAGATGGGTGGCGATGGTGGCGGCTCCCTGGTCGAGACCGTCGCCACCCGCTCGGCGGACGGTGAGGCGGTCTCGGTGCTCGCGTGGAACATGACCCTCGACCAGACCAAGGCGGCCGGGTGCGACGTCCTGGCCCGTGAGGTCGAGGTGCGTGTCGACGGCCTGCGGGCGGGCGCGACGTTCACCCTCACGCACCACCGCGTCGACGCGGGCCACTCCAACGTGGCAGCGGTGTGGGGTCGCCTGCGTGGCGAGGCGCAGGCCTGGCCGGACGACGCGAAGTGGGCGCGCCTGCGGGAGTCCGACCGGCTCGAACAGCTGCAGCCGGTCGAGACGGTGGCTGCCGACGGCAACGGCACGGTCGTGCTGCGGTTCGTGCTGCCGATGCCGGCGATGTCGCTGCTCGAGCTGTCCCCGGCCTGAGCCGTCGGTCAGCCGCCGCTGCGTGCCGCCTTCTTGGCCGCGGCCTCGTCACGCTGCTGCACGAACCTGCTCGCCTGTGCGTCCAGCGCCTCGAGGGCCTCGACCAGCTCGCCGCGTGCCTTCTCCCCCTCGGCGTCCAGACCCTCGAGCTCCAGAACGCCCCACTGCTGCAGCAGGGGCATGACGACGTCGTCGTGGTGGATCCGCAGGTCGTAGATGCCGGCCTTGGCGATCTGGACGGCCTTGCGCGTGAAGCCGCGGATGATGCTGCCCGGCATCTGGAAGCCGGTGACCTCCTCGGCGATCGCGCGCATCGTCTGGTTCGGGGCGAGCTCGAGGGCCGCGGCCACGATGTTGCGGTAGAAGAGCATGTGCAGGTTCTCGTCCATCGCCACCCGGCTGAGCAGCTTCTCGGCGATCGGGTCCTCGGTGTAGCGGCCCGTGTTGCGGTGTGAGACGCGGGTGGCGAGCTCCTGGAACGACACGTAGGCGCAGACGTTGAGCAATGGCTTGTCGCCGCTGTCGTAGCCCGTCTGCATCGTGTCCATCCGGGCGCGCTCCAGCTCGTCCGGGTCGACGCCTCGCGTCACCAGCAGGTAGTCGCGGATGCAGAAGGCGTGCCGGCCCTCCTCGGCCGTCCAGCGGTTGACCCAGGTGCCCCAGGCAGACTCGTTGCCGAAGGCGCGCTCGACCTCCCTGTGGTAGCTCGGGAGGTTGTCCTCGGTGAGCAGGTTGACCTCGAGCGCGGTGCGGGCGATCGGGGACAGGGTGGACTGCTCCACCGACCACGGCTCCCCGTCCAGGAAGGCGAAGTTGCGTCCTTCGCTCCACGGCACGTACTCGTGCGGCATCCAGTCCTTGGCGACGCCGAGGTGCCGGTTGAGGTTCGCGTCGACTGTGGGCTCGAGCTCGGCGAGCAGCTGGTTGGTGTCCATGCCTCGTGCCTATCACCTCGGCACCGTGGTTGCCAGGGATCGCGGTGGGGCGTCGGCGTACCAGAGTCCGAACAGGGACGACCCTCTCCGACTGCGTAGCGATGTGCTGGGTGCCGTGAACCTGGGGGAGGGCACACGGCGCCTTCGCAACCGGAGAGGGTCGTCATTGCTCTTCACGGGGGAGGAAAGAGCACCTCCGACTCTAAGCGCACGAGGGCGTTTGCGAAAGAGTTTCAGGAAACGATTTTCGGCTTTCGTGTGCCGATCGGCCGGTGTGGGTGGTGCTGCGAAGTGGGTACGGTCGCAGCGTGCACGTAGTCGACGCGCAGCCATTGTCCCCGTCCGAGCTGGCGCAGGCCGACGCGTTCTGGCGGGCGGCGAACTACCTCACCGTCGGGCAGATCTATCTGCTCGACAACCCGCTGCTGACCGAGCCGCTGGCGCCCGAGCACGTCAAACCGAGGTTGCTCGGGCACTGGGGCACCAGCCCGGGGCTGACCATGGTGCACACGCACCTCGACCGGGTGATCCGCCAGCGTGATCTGGACATGATCCACGTGACCGGACCCGGCCACGGCGG
>JBOHDD010000087.1:0-13186 GCA_050699155.1 Nocardioidaceae bacterium | reverse complement strand
GTGGAGGCCCAGAAGCGGCTGGCTCTGCACTTCCACATGGCCGTGCGTGGCGTCATCCCCCGCAAGATCTTCAAGCAGGTCGTCAAGGCGACCTATCACCAGGTCTGGTGGCCGCACGTCGACGAGCCGATCTACACCGGCACCCACCTCCCGGTCTGGGACGAGGCCAAGGGCTGCTATGTCGACCCCGATGACGGCGTGCCGCTGCAGACCTGGGGCCAGGCGCTGGACGAGATCGACGACGACCCGGCCGCGACGCCGATGCACGTGTTGCGGTTCGGCAAGCAGACCGACTACAAGGGCCTGCTCGCTTGCACCCGGGCCACCGAACGCGGCATCGGCTACCTGTGCAAGTACCTCACCAAGGGCATCGCAGACACCTACGGTGACGACGACGAAACCTCTGCTCGGCAGAAGGCGCACATCGACCGGCTGCACGAAGAGGTGCGCTGGCTGCCCTGCACTCCACGGTGTGCGAACTGGCTGCGGTTCGACATCCAACCCGCCGAGGCCGAACCCGGCCTGATGCCGGGGGAGTGTGACCACAAGGCCCACCAGAGGGAGAACCTCGGCTGCGGCGGCCGCCGAGTCCTCGTCTCCCGGTACTGGACCGGCAAGACCCTCGACACCCACCGAGCCGACCGCCGCGCCGTGGTCGAGCAGGTGCTGGAGGCCGCTGGTGTCGACCTGGAGGACGCGGACCGCTGTTCGGCAACCGCCACCAGCGCCGACGGAACGCCCCGCTATGTGTGGCTGGAGCTGAACCCGGCCGAGACGCCGCTGCCCACCTACCGCGACGCCATCCTTTCGGCAATCGAGGAACGACGACGCTGGGGCGAGCAGTACGAGACCGCCAAAGCCCTCGCAGAGAGGGGGGAAAACGGTCGTTCGGCAATGCACGCCGCTGCAACTCCCATTCACGCTGGAGGTGACCGATGAGGAGTGTCCATGACCGTCCCGCCTACACCGACCAGGCGGTCGACGCGGTGCTCGCCGCCGCCCACGGTGAGCACGACTTGGCCGAGTGGGTGGCTCGGGTGCTGTGCACGGCTGCCGCCGAGCTCGGGTCGTCGTTCGCGCTGGTGGCCGGGCGGCCGGGCTCGTGGGAGGCCGCCGACGTGCTGGCCCTGGTGCACGGCACGGCCGGGCCCTGCGACGAGGACCTATGGGTGTATCGCCGATGAGCAGCCGAGCCACAGATCACGCGAGCGCGACCGCTCTGCTTCGTCCTCCCCGGATAACCGGCCGCACCAAGGTCGTCGGGCTGGTTGTCCAGGATGAGCGAAGCGAATCACGCAGTGACGCCGAAGGCGCCCTTGACAGGCAGAACGACGACCTGACCATCACCTCGGCCGGGGAGGACGAAGCCCCCGACCACGCGCTCTCGGGAGGTTTGTCATGGACAAGTTGCTGCTGACAGTCGACGAGGCTGCTGAGGCGCTGGGGCTCAGTCGTTGGAAGCTCTATGCGCTCCTGCGGTCGGGTCGCCTGCGGTCGGTGAAGCTGGACGGCTCGCGCCGGATCGCTGCCTCGGCCTTAACGGAGTTCGTCGAGACTCTGGAGGAGGGCTACGTCGCATGAGTCGTCGGGCCAATGGAGAGGGGACGATCTATCTCCGGCGGGACGGTCGGTACGAGGGGGCCGCCTTCGTGCCGACCTCCTCCGGGACGAGCAAGCGCGTCCGTGTCTACGCGAGCACTCGCGAAGAGGCGCGGAGGAAGTTGACCGCCCTGCAACGACAGGCCGACCAGGGGATACCCGTTGCAGCGGAGCTGTGGAGCGTCGAGCTGTACTTGAAGTACTGGCTCGACGAGGTGGTCAAACCGCAGCAGCGTCCCAAGACGTATCAGGGGTACGCCAGCGTGGTTCACAACCATTTGCTGCCCGGGCTCGGTAAGAAGCGGCTTGATCGACTCACCGCGAAGGACGTTCGGCAATTCATCAAGGGACTCTCCGAAGGGTGCCACTGCTGCCGGGCTGGTCTTGACGAGGGCCGCGGCCAGTGCTGCTCCATCGGCCAGTGCTGTGGTCGTCGGCTCTCCCGGCGCACGGTGCAACAGGCGCACTCCGTGCTTCGCAACGCCCTGCACTCGGCAATGCGGGAGGAGTTGATCTTTCGCAACGTCGCGTCCCTGGTTCGTGTGCCTGCGCCTGCGTACCGGGTAGACCGTGGGCTGACGATCGAACAGGCGCACAAGCTCATGGAACTGGCGCAGCCTGACCGACTGCACGCGTTCTTCGTCCTCGCCGTGATGCTCGGCTTGCGACGGGGTGAACTGCTCGGACTGCACTGGTCCGACGTAGACCTCGACGGCGGTTCGTTGCGCGTAGTGCACACGCTCCAGCGGGTGGATGGTGCTCTCCAGCTTGTGCCGCCGAAGACCATGTCGTCGGTGCGGACAGTCCCGCTTCCCGGCCTGTGTGTGGATGCGCTCACGCGTCACAGGGACCGCCAGGACAAGGAACGAGTCGATGCGGGCGACGCGTGGCAGGACAACGGCTTGGTGTTCGTGAGCCGCGTCGGCACGCCTCTGGAGCCTGACAACCTGCGGCGGCACTGGGAACCGCTCAAGACTGCTCTGGGGGTCGAGCTCAGGTTCCACGACCTGCGGCACACCTGCGTATCGCTGCTGCTCGATCTGGGCGTACCTCCGCACGTTGTGCGCGAGATCGTCGGCCACGCGGACATCGGTGTGACCATGCAGATCTATGCGCACGCCTCGCTCTACGAGCGGCGCCGTGCGATGGACGCCTTGGACGGGAGGCTGCGGTGAATGCGTTGCGGTCAGGTTGCTGTCAAGAGGCCGCGTTGCCGTCAACTACTGCCGTCAACGCCGAATTCCGGGAGGCCCGGAATGACGTTTGTGCTGGTCAGAGGTGGTGGGCAGGGGCGGGGTCGAACCGCCGACCTTCCGCTTTTCAGGCGGACGCTCGTACCAACTGAGCTACCTGCCCCGGTCAGCGAGCATGGCGCTGCCGGTGATGCGCACGCCACCATACCGCAGGGCTACACCTGGTCGAGAGCGCGGCTCAGCGTCAGAGCGTGGTGAAGACCTCGTCGTGCTCGAGGCGCGGCAGCCGGTCGAACCATGCGTTCTCGGCCGGGCGTCCGATGTTCACCACGACCAGCGACTTCCACGGTCGGTCCGCGAACAGGTTGGCGTCGAGACCATCGGCGTCGAAGCCGCTCATCGGTCCGGCGGCGAGGCCGGCGGCGCGGACGCCGAGCAGGAAGTAGCCGACCTGCAGCGTGGCGTTGAACCGGGCGACGTGCTCCCGGGCCGTCGGATCGCCGAACAAGTCCTTGGCCTCCGGGAACGGTGGGAAGACCCTCGGGAGGTGCTCGTGGAACTCGGTGTCGGCGGCGAGTACGGCGACCAGCGGTGCTCTCGCGGTCTTCTCCCGGTTGCCCTCGGCCATGTGCTTGAGCAGCTGCTCCCGTGCGGACTTGGACTCGATCAGCGCCACCCGAAGGGGCTGGTTGTTCATCGAGGTGGGAGCGAACTTCACCAGGTCGTAGATCGCACGCACGGTCTCCTCGCTCACCGGCTCGTCGGTGAACGCGTTCGCAGTGCGTGCCTCGCGGAACAGCAGGTTCTGCGCCTCGGGCGACAGGGGCAGGGCCGCAGAGAAAGTAGTCATGCTTTCAACTAACTCTGCCGCTCGATGACCCATTCCAGACGACACGTGTGCGCTGTGTCACCGCTTCGCCGCCCTCGACGTCGTACCCGCGGGCGGGTGCACGCGTAAGGGCGGGAGGAGCGACAAAAGAGCGCTCCGGCTCAGCAGAACCGAAGCGCCCCTTTGGTGGCGACCCCGACGGGACTCGAACCCGCGGCCTCCGCCGTGACAGGGCGGCGCGCTAACCAACTGCGCTACGGGGCCATGCTGGTGGAACTGTTCGACGCAGAAATGCTACTGCACGCCGCGCCGGTGCCCCCAACGGGATTCGAACCCGTGCTACCGCCTTGAAAGGGCGGCGTCCTAGGCCTCTAGACGATGAGGGCTTGGGCCGTCTCGACACGTCCGTGCCGTCGGGGACTGCCCCATGATAGGGGCTGGCCGCCGCCGTCTCCAAACCCGGCACCCGTCAGACGCGGCCTGCCCCATCCGGCGGCGAGCGCCCGACAGCCTGCAGGGAGAATGGGACCGTGATGGAGATGAGCCCGGACAGGTTCGAGGAGCTGGCGACCCAGGCGTTCGAGTCGGTCCCCACCGACCTGGCGGACCTGATCGACAACGTCGCGATCTTCGTCGACGACGACGCTCCCGCAGACGACCCGCACCTCCTGGGTCAGTACGAAGGCGTCCCCTTGACCGAGCGAGACGCGTGGTACGCCGCTGGCACTCTGCCCGATCGGATCAGCATCTACCGCAACCCGATCCTGGCCATCTGCGACACCGAGCAGGACGTCGTACGTGAGGTCAGGATCACCGTCGTGCACGAGATCGCTCACCATTTCGGCATCGACGACGACCGGCTGCACGAGCTCGGCTACAGCTGACGGGCCGGATGAGGCGGGTCGTAGGGTGGACACGTGCTTCGCGTGACTGCGCCCGACCGTGGGCTTCGCCCCGGCATCGACGTACGCCGTGCGGATGACCGGTTCAAGACAGAGCTCGGCTGGCTCGACTCGAAGCACTCGTTCTCGTTCGGCCATCACTACGACCCGGCCAACACACACTTCGGCCTGCTCATGGTCAGCAACGACGACGTGGTCAAGCCGGGGACGGGATTCGACACGCACCCGCACCGTGACATGGAGATCGTCACCTGGGTCCTTCGTGGGTCGCTCGTGCACCAGGACTCGACCGGCCACAGTGGCGTGATCTACCCCGGTCTGGCCCAGCGGATGAGCGCCGGAACCGGCATCAGACACTCGGAGAAGAACGACTCCTGGCGTCTCACCGGAGCCACCGAGCACGACGAGCCGGTGCACTTCGTGCAGATGTGGGTAGTGCCCGACGAGCCGGGCATCGTGCCCGGGTACGAGCAGCTGGAGATCGCTGATGAGCTGCTCGGTGGCGGGCTCGTCACCGTCGCCAGCGGGATGCCGGAGCACCGGCACGCGACGGCGATCCGGCTCGGCCAGCGCGATGCCGCTCTGCACGTGGCCCGGATGAAGCCGGGTGAGGGCGTGAACCTCCCCGAGGCCCCCTACGTGCACCTCCAGGTTGCGTGCGGAAGGGTCGAGCTCGAGGGTGCTAGTCGCCTCCAGACGGGTGACGCGGCACGCATCACCCTCGCGGAGGGTCAGCGGGTGGTCGCCGACGAGCCCAGCGAGGTGCTCGTATGGCAGATGCGTTCACGCATCGACACCTGAGGGCAGCGGGGTCACACCGCCGAGGGCGTCGTCACGCACTTGACCGTCTCCCGGCCACGCCATCGGGGGCTCACCGTCGATCTGCCGGATGAACTCCCCGAGCCACCAGTCACGCAGCTGCGCCGCCTGCGGGCCGGGGGTGCGGTACAGCAGATGGTCGCCGATGGCCTTCTCGTCCAGCTCGCGCGCGAGCTCCAGCGCGTTGACGAAGACCTCGCGCCGCGATCGCGGCACCTCGAAGATCGCGTCCATGAACGGGGCGTGGTCACAGAGCGCTCTGGCGTACTCCTGCGCGGACTGCTCGGTGATGTACATGTCGGCATCGACCATCTGCGCGTACGTGCAGAACCGGTGGGCCAGCTCCTGCTGCTCCGACTCGCCGCCTAGAGCGACGAGCCACATCTCGCGGACGAGCTCCTGCCAGCGATTGCGGTGATGGTGCACCACCATGGGAGGGGCGTTGAGCAGGTACACGGTGACTAGGTCGAGACCCGCGTCGTCGCCGTCCTCGCCGTCCTCGCCGTACCCGCCGTCCTCGGGGAACTCCTCTGCCAAGGATTCGATGGCCGCGTCGAGGTCGAGCGGGTCGGCGTCGAGGTCGTCCTCGGCTTCGGGCAGGTCGGCCATCTCGGGGATCTCGTCCGTCGTCGGTGCGGTCGTGGGCTGGAACCAGATCGCCTTGCCGTGCATGGTCGTGGAGACGCCCCACTCCCGCGCGTTCGCACGCACGATGCGCAGACCGCGCCCGATCGTCGAGTCGGGTGTGTACGGCGTCGAGTTGCTGATGTTCGGACGATGGCTCAGCGGGGACGCGTCGTACACCTCGATGATCACGCGACCCCGGGTGCGGCAGAGCTGGAGCCCGATGGAGGTCTGCGCGTGCAGGATGCCGTTGGTGACGAGCTCGGAGACTCCCGCTTCGGCCGCGGGGACCAGGTCGGGGCGGCCGATCCTCGTCAGGTGGTAGCGCACCCAGCGGCGCGCTGCCGAGGCGGAGCGCGGCTCCGGCGGGAACTGGATGCGCACCTGCATCTAGCGGCCCTCCACGTATACGACGATCACCCCGAGTCGGCGGATGCGGTCCGCCACCGCTTTCCGACCGTATCCCTCCCGAAGGGATCTCGCTGCGGTTTTACGCCCTTCAGGGCGATTCCGTGGGTACGGCGAACGGCGGCCGGCCGGTCCCGGCGACCCGGAACCCGCCCCAGGGATCTCGCTCCCGCACGGACATCGCGGCCCGATGGCCATCGTCGATCGTCAGCTCGACAGTGCCGGCGTTGGGTTCGAGCACCGTGTCGAGGGTGCCATCGGGACGCAGCCGACCGGACCACTGGTACCTGCCGGTGATCGGGTCGAAGCGACCGGACAACGTTGCGTGTACGTCGAGGTCACGGTCGGCGACCGTCAGGCGAGCGGGTCCGTCGTACTCTTCCTCGACCTCGTCAGGCCGGACCGACGGCATCAGTCGACCAGTCCCGCGCGCTGCCACAGCCCCCGGCTGCGACCCGCCAGGAGGCCGGCGTCCTCGAAGGTGGCGACGACCTTGCGGGCCGCCCACTTCCGGGTCTCCCGCCAGTGCGGGTTGGCCTCGGCCACCTTCCGGGCCGATCGCGGCTCCAGGCCAACCGCCGCGTAGACCTGCTCGTTCACCAGCTGGGTGGTCGTGATATAGGCGATCTCGGCGATGACGAACCGCGTCCAGGCACGCCGCGCCGGGCTCATGCGCGTCCACTCCTGCGGGATCGCCTCGCGCGCGTAGCGCATGTGCCGGGCCTCCTCGACCACGTGCACACGAGACACCGCCTGCACCAGCGGCTGCAGCGTCTCGTCTGTCATCGCCTCGCGCTGCAGCTGGTCGAGGATCTCCTCCACGAACAGTGCGCCGGCGAACGTCATGGTGCCGTTCGACGTCTGCTTGAAGATCCGGCCCAGGAAGTGCGTCAGCCGCAGGGGGCGATAGTACGGCGCTCCGATCCGGTCGATCATCTTCGCGAACATCACCGAGTGGCGGCACTCGTCACCGATCTCGGTGTACGCGTACTGCACGTGGCTGCTGGTGGGCTCTCGGTCGTAGGCATGACGGACCAGCATCTGCATCAGGATGGTCTCGAACCAGATGCCCATGCTGGCGATGCTGGCGACCTCGTGCTTGGTGAGCTCGATCCGCTGCTCCTCGCTGAGCCGCTCCCAGAGGTGGGTGCCGTACAGCGAGCAGCGGTGGGGCGGTGTGTAGTAGCGGCCCCGCGGGAGGGGCGCCTCCCAGTCGATGTGCACCACCGGGTCGTAGGACGTCTTCCCCGACGCCTCCAGGAGCCGTGCTGCGGTGCGTTCGCGGGATCCGGTACGCCGGTCGGCGCGCCCGTCGGTGAGCAGTTCCGAAGACATCCGAGACCTCCATGGGCTATACGTCATCGTCAATGTAACACTGCCAGTGGCCGATGGCCAGGGTGACGGGACGGGCAAACTGAAGCCCCTGCCTCGCCTACGGGGGATGTGAGACGAGACAGGGGCGATGGGACCGGGTCTCGGGTCCGGTCCGAGCATGATCGTGACACGGCCGGTGAGCCGTAGGAGGCGAAACCTCAGAACTGGTCGGTACGACTCAGGCGTCGTTCGGCCGGGCGGTGTGATCCGGGTGACCGTGGGTGCGCCGGTCCTCCTTCATCTGGGCCTCGGCGAGGTGGCGCCTACCGTCGGTGAGCTTCTCCCGGGCGAGCTGTTCGAGCTCGCGGAACAGCGACCAGTAGCGGTCGTCGTACTCCTCGACGATCTGGAAGGTCCAGCGACCGGGAAGGACGTTGCGGCCGACCAGCTCGCGCTCGATGCGGTCCGCCAGGTCGGCGTGGCCCGCGGCGCGAAGCTGGTCGACGGCGTCACCGAGCTTGAGGTCGGCGGCACCGGTGAGCTGGTGGAAGGAGTACAGGTGACCGCGGGCGCGTTCGCAGCTTTCGAGGGCCTCGGTGAGGCGCCCGACCGCCTCGATCGTGTCGGCGTCGACGTGGCGTGGGGCGAGGTGTTCGGGGGCGGGTCGGTCGTCGTCCACTCGCGTCATATCCGGAACTCTAGGACCCGCCGGGTCTGCCCGGTGGGAATTCTCGTTTCGAGGACGCGGGTCACGACCCGCAGCTATGTTGCGTCTGAGCCATGACGCGAGCGTGAGGGTGGTCAGGTCGAGGTGTTCGAGTGGCGAGTGACCGTGATGTGTCCGGTGCGGTCCCTGGAGGGATCCGAGGAGTTCGAGCGACGCGGCGACTTCCATCGTCGGCTCTACGTGTGGACCACGGAGCTGAGTGCGACCGACGCCTACCGTGAGGCACTGCGCGTCCTCGAGGGCTGGCCGCCCGCGACCAGGATCGCGGAGGTGGCGCCGATGGGGATGTATGTCTGGATGAGCAGCATGGCGGGTCTGGACTCGACGGCAGGTGCCGTCTTTGACGACGGCATCCTGGATGCGAGCGCGCCGTTGTGACGAGGCGTCCCACCGGGCCAACCCGTTGTGGCTACTCCGTTGGATTCTGTGACCCGTCGTGCCTACTCTGGACATAGCTTGAGTGAGCCAGAGCCCGACCGCAGCTGACGTTGCCGGGGGCCGTCGGCCCTGGCGCAGATTGCAGGCATGGTGGCAGCGTCGCGACAGTTGGGTGCCTTCGGACAGCGGGCCGGTGAGAATGCTGAGTTCGCGGCCTTGTCCGGCCGGAACCGACTGCCGTCCGACGTCGTCAGCG
Source organism: Nocardioidaceae bacterium (assembly GCA_050699155.1). GTDB lineage: Bacteria > Actinomycetota > Actinomycetes > Propionibacteriales > Nocardioidaceae > JBOHDD01. The sequence goes on along the minus strand of JBOHDD010000087.1, from coordinate 4,137 downwards.
AGTTGATGGACCTGCTCGCTCGGGAACCCCGCATCCTGGTCGCCGACCTGTCTGGGATGGCCGTCGCCGCCGTGGACATGGCCAAGGTGTTCGCTCCCGTCGTCTGCTACCTGACGTGCTGGCCGGGGACGCTGGTCGTCGTATGCACGCCCAGCGAGATCGCCCGTGCCAGGCTGCTTCCGGTGGAGGTGCCCGGGCGACTACTGGTCCGCACCTCCCGCGAAGGAGGAGTGGATGAGGCGGTACACCTGCTGGCTCCTCTCCAGTCGACCATCCAGCGACTCCTCCCCGTCCCTCGTGCCTCCTCCGAGGCACGCACATTCACAGGCCGGACGTTGCGAGACTGGGACCTGTCCAGGCTGGTGGGACCGGCGAGCCTTGTCGTCAGCGAGCTGGTGACCAACTCGGCGGTGCACGCGGACACCGTTCTCGACCTCAAGCTCAGCCGGGTGCAGGGCCTGCTGCGGATCGCCGTACATGACCACGGCGGAGGCCACCCACAGGTTGGCGAGGTGTCGGACACCATGCTGGGTGGTCGTGGGCTGGTGCTGGTCGAGGCCCTGACTCGTGGCTGGGGAGTGATCCCCGCGCGCTACTCGGGCAAGACCGTGTGGGCCGTCCTGGGCGGTGCGTCGCTCTCCGCGGCGCGTTAGCCCGATCCACGGGCTAAGCAGGCCATATCCGCTCTGCTGAGCGGATGTGGCGATTTCCCTGTTTCGCCTCGCCGCCACTTCCGGCGCTGCTATAACCGTGACAACGCGCGTCGGTGCGCCCAATCCATCCTCCTCGGGACGGTCTCTCATGCCCAGATCCCTCTCGGTTCGTGCCATGGCTACGCGAACGCTGGCCGTCGGAGTCGCCTGTGCGGCAACGCTGACACTGACCGCGCCGTCCTCGCTCGAGCAGGCCGAGGCCGCCTCTCGGCAGCGCCGCCAGCTCCCGACGATCACCATCGACGCACGCAGCAGCAAGGGTCCGGTCCGGCCCGGTCTGCTGGGGGTGAACCACCGGTACGTCAACGACGGTCACGGTCTGTGGAACGCCGAGAGCGACGCCCCCGATCCTGTTGCCGTGAGACGCCTCCGGAGCGCAGGTGTGAGTCTCGTGCGCTATCCGGGCGGCATCGTGGCCAACCTGTTCGACTGGAAGGAGTCGGTCGGCGAGGTCGAGCAGCGACGCTGTCAGACGAACGGTCATTGGAGGGCCGCGGGCTACCGTGCTGTGAAGGGGCTGGCGTACGGGCCGGACGAACACATGAGGTTCGTCAAGGCCGGCGGGGCCAAGGCGGTGATGGTGGTGCCGATCGCCACCGAGACCCCTGCCGATGCCGCCGACTGGGTCGAGTACATGAACTCGCCCGACGATGGGCCCGGGGAGCGCAACCCGCACGGCGGCACGGACTGGGCCCACGAGCGGGCGCTGAACGGCCGTAAAGCGCCGTACCGTGTCGGTCTCTGGGAGGTCGGCAACGAGCAGCGGGTGGGGAACCAGCGCTACTGGATGTCGTCGAACGGGAACCGCGCGCTGCGGCAGTACACCAACGGCGGCTCTCGCTTCATCACCGACGAGCGCCTTGGACGGAACTGTCGCCACCCGAACGTGGGAGTACCCAGCAACGGCAATGCCGGGCAGGTCTTCGAGATGGTCTTCCCACCGGTCGCGCCGGGCAGTGAGACGGTCACCGTCGAGGGAGAGACTTGGCAGCGGGTGGACGATCTCCAGGACCACGGCCCGCTCGCCCAGGTCTTCGAGTTCGACGCGAGCGAGGGTCAGGTGAGGTTCGGCGACGGGACTCACGGTGCTATCCCACCGAGTGGTGCGTTGGTCAAGGCGTCGTACCGGTCGACCCACAAGGGCGTGTTCTCCTTCATCCGGAAGATGAAGGAGGTCGACCCTCGGATCAAGGTCTGCCCCACCTGGGGTCTGAAGGAGTTCGTCCGGGTCGCGGGGCGGCGAAGGTACGATTGCTTCTCGGCACACGCGTACACGCACTTCGCTGCAGAGGGTCACCGGCGCTGGCGCAGCCCAACGCAGGGGCACGACCGGCACATGCTCGGCACGAGGAGCGAGCAGCAGTTCATCGCTGAGCTCAAGCGATCGCTACCCCGTGGCGTGCCCATCGCGCTCACCGAGTTCGGGGCGATCTGGGGCAACTCCGAGGTGTTCCCGCACTGGTCGGCATCGATGACCCACGCGGTCTACATGGCAACCATGTGGGTCCACTGGCTGGACCTGGGGATCCCGTGGGCCATCGGCAGCGACCTGTTGGCGCGCAGTTATCGGGGGATGCTGGGCCCGACGCCGGACTTCACCTACTCGGCGGAGGCACTCACCCGAGAGGCCATCCTGCCGGTGTTCGACGCCGGCGGTCGCCGCGTGCGCGTGGACGTAGCGCGCAACCCGGTGCGCAACACCAGGCTGCGTGCCGGTGACTACTCGGCCCTCTCGGTGGCGGCTACGCGCGGCCGGAACCGCTCCCTCTACGTCCTCGTGGTCAACCGGTTGCCCGGCAAGGCATCACGCGTCCGCGTCCGAATGAGGCTGGACGGGTTCAGGAGCCGGCGAGTCGCCTTCAGCCGTCGGGTAAACGGGCCGAGCTTCCGCTCCTGGAACCGCGCCGGGCAGCAGCAGGTGCGCCTTCGGAGGGACCGCACGCGCATCGGCAGGAATCGGTTCACCTACGTGTTCCCACCGCACTCGGTGACGGTGCTCCGTATCCCGTCCCGCTAGGGAGCGCGGGGTAGTGTGAAATCGTGGGATGTTGGCTGACCGAGGCTGCCATCACCAACCGGGCCCGCACGTGGGAGTGGCACCGGCCCCGATGGGGTGTCATCCTCGAGATCGAGTTCGCCGACGAGCAGCAACGCGACGCCTTCCGCAGTCTCCCCGCGGTCCAGGCGGCCTTGGACGCCGTACCCGATCCGGTGTCGGGGCTCCTTGTCTACCCGGGCCGAGGCGGAGGATCGGGTGCCGGCAAACCGCGCAAGCCCCGGCCGGCACCCTGGCCGGAGCCGCCACGGCCACCGAGACACCCGACACCTTCCTGGACACCACCAGCACGTCACGCGGCTGATCCGGCGTCCCGATCTCGGGCGCCCCGGTCGTGGACGCGCGCGACGAGGGCCGAGCGCTTCGCCTGTCGTGGCGCGGCAAGGACGACGTCGGCTCGCTCATCGTGCCCCCTGGTGGGTGGTCTGGCCAAGGGCTACCGGGGTCGGAACGCGGTCCCGCCCCAGGCAATCTGACTTCGATGGGCCTGAGTCAAGGTTTACGTGTGCCACTCCGGTCATAGTGTGGAGCCCTCAGGAGACCGCAGGGAGGACCGATGACCGGGGAAGTCAGCAGGGAGGCGCCGTCCGCGAGCCCAGGCCCCGAGACGGGATACGCGCCGGTGAACGGCCTGCAGATGTACTACGAGATCCACGGTTTCGGGTGGGACACCGCTCCTCCTGCTGCACGGGGGGCTGTTCAACATCGACCTGCAGTTCGGTGAGCTGCTGCCCGCCCTGGCGCAGACTCGGCAGGTCATCGCCGCGGACTTCCAGGCACACGGCCGAACCGGCGACATCGACCGCCCGCTGACCAGCGCCGACCTGGCCTCGGACGTGGTGGGGTTGCTCAAGCATCTGGGCGTCCCGAAGGTCGACGTGTTCGGGTTCAGTGTGGGTGGCGGTGTGGCCCTGCACCTGGCGATCAAACACCCGGAGCTGCTCCGCCAGATGATCGTGTCGTCGGTGTCCGTCCACCCCGACGGTGACCGGCCCGAGAACGCGGAGGCGGTCGGCGAGATGACGGTCGACATGATCGCGGGGACACGATGGAGCGCGACTACCTGGCCAAGTCGCCGGACCCGGGCAGGCTGCAGGATCTGCTGGACAACCTGGGCACGTTCGACGCGGGCTTCACCGGCTGGTCCGACGACGAGATCAAGGGCATCGGCGCGCCGACGTTGATGACCGTGGGAGACTGCGACGCGGTCACGCTGGAGCACGCCGTACGTTTCCTGCGGTTGCGCGGTGGCGACGTCAACGGCGACTTCGTCGGTGTCCCCGCCTCGCAGCTCGCGGTGTTCCCCGGCACCACGCACTTCTTCGGAATGAGCCGCACCGCGCTCGTTCTCGACGTCGTGACCACCTT
>JBOHDD010000086.1:0-2480 GCA_050699155.1 Nocardioidaceae bacterium | reverse complement strand
GGATTCCTGGACGGCGGGAACCTCGCCGACGGCCGGCTATCTGGGGAGCCTCGAGGGCACGTTCGCGGGGATGTTCCATGCGATGGCCGGCCAGGCATGGGTCGACTGGGCGTTCATGCTCGGGATGTTTCTCGTGGGTGTGGCGTTGATCCTCGGCATCGCGATGCGCCTGGCCGCTGTCGGAGCAGTCGCCCTGATGGGGTCCCTGTGGTTGACCTCCATCCCGCTGGAGAACAACCCCGTCGTCGACGAGCACGTCATCTACGCGACCCTGGCGGTGGTGCTGGCCGCCACCGGTGCCGGCAAGGTCATGGGTGCCGGCCGAGTCTGGTCCTCGCTGCCGGTGATCCGCAGCAACCGCTGGTTGGCCTGACGCCATCCCGCCCCCACGCACCGGCAGCACCAGGCCCACCGGACCGCGGACGGCGAGGCTGTTTGCAGTGACCATGCCCCTCAACCAGTCTTGAGCCGGCAGATGTAGCTCACGACTCACCGGAAGGGCACCGGAATGAGCCAAGCGACGCACGAGCAGGCCGGCCGCGAACCCGAGCTCAAGCGGGTGATGGGGACCAAGCTGCTCCTGCTCTTCATCGTCGGCGACATCCTCGGCACCGGTGTCTATGCACTGACCGGTGAGGTGGCGGGCGAGGTCGGCGGTGCCGCCTGGGCGCCCTTCCTGGTGGCGTTCATCGTCGCCGCGATCACCGCCTTCTCCTACCTCGAGCTGGTCACGAGGTACCCCCAGGCCGCTGGGGCTGCGTTGTACGCGCACCGCGCGTTCGGGGTCCACTTCCTGACCTTCCTGGTGGCCTTCACCGTGATGTGCTCCGGCATCACCTCCGCGTCGACGGCCTCACAGGCGTTCGCGGACAACCTGGTGGTCGGTCTCGGCCTCGACTGGGGCGACACCGCCGTTACGGTGCTCGCGCTCGGCTTCATGACCCTGGTGGCGCTGATCAACTTCCGTGGTGTCGGCGAGAGCGTGAAGACCAACGTGGTGCTCACCCTGGTGGAGCTCTCCGGCCTGTTGATCATCATCCTGATCGGGTTCTGGGTGATGGCCCAGGGCGAGGCCGACTTCGGCGCCGTCGTCACCTTCGAGACCTCCGGCGACAAGAGCGTATTCATCGCCATCACCGCGGCGACCTCCCTGGCCTTCTTCGCGATGGTCGGGTTCGAGGACTCGGTCAACATGGCGGAGGAGACCAAGGATCCGACCCGGGTCTTCCCGAAGATCATGCTGACCGGTCTGAGCATCACCGGCGTGATCTACGTGCTCGTGTCGATCGCTGCCGTGGCGATCGTCCCGGTCGGTCAGCTCGCGGACGCGACCGTGCCGCCACTCCTTCGCGTGGTGGAGGCAGGTGCGCCGGGTCTGCCTGTCGGTCAGCTGTACCCGTTCATCACCATGATCGCGGTCGCGAACTCCGCGTTGATCAACATGCTGATGGCCAGTCGGCTGCTCTACGGCATGGCCAAGGAGGACGTGCTCCCCCGTGCCCTCGGGCATGTGCATCCGGTACGCCGTACACCCTGGGTCAGCATCATCTTCACCACGCTGATCTCGTACGGCCTCATCATCGTGGTCAGCAGGTTCATGGGGGACGAGGCGATCAGCACGCTCGGGGGCACGACCGCGCTGCTGCTTCTCGGAGTGTTCACGATCGTCAACATCGCCGCACTCGTGCTCCGCCGGGTTCCGGCCCAACACCAGACGTTCCGCGCCCCGACGGTGATGCCCTACCTGGGCGCGGTGACCTGTGCCTTCCTGGTCGGGCCCTGGACCGGCCGGGACACCGCGGAGTACAAGGTGGGCGGGGTGCTGCTGCTCGTCGGCATCGTCCTTTGGGTCCTGACCTGGATGTGGAACCGCGCCGTGCGGGCCAAGCGGACCGGGTTCCGCGACATCGACCACCTCGGCGAGTAGCTCCGCCCCGTTTGTCCCACCACCACCCGACGTGACCACTGATGAGATGACCATCCCCATTTCGGACCAGTTCGACCGGCCCGTCTGGGCTATGGATGGGCCGGGGGGCCGTCAGGGATGGTGGCTGAAGGGCCTGGGAGCGGAGCCCGTGGGGGTGTCCACATGGCGGGGATCGGCGTGCGTAACGCCACCCAGCCTCGCCGCGTCCTCACCATCGGAGCCGTGGTGCTGGCGTTGGCCCTGCCCGTGCTCACGTCGTACGGCATCGGGCCCTTCGAGCCCCGGTCGGACCGGGCCCCGGCCGGCAGCCCGACCAACGCGCGTGCCGGCTCTGAGGACCTGGACCGCATCGGCTCGGTCTCCGGGGACAGCCGTACGACCACGGACCCATCGCCGTCCACGGTGTTCACCGGTGACGGCTCGCGCGACGACGCCGACATCTCCGGCTGGCGGCACCGGAGCGAGAGCACGTCTGGCGAAGAGGACCTGACGGCGGCGTACGTGGCGGGCCACAGCCGGGGCGGCGACACCCTGGTCCACTTCGGCGTCGACC
>JBOHDD010000085.1:0-3056 GCA_050699155.1 Nocardioidaceae bacterium | reverse complement strand
GTGTCATACGGCTACGACCATGTGCGGTTCATCAGGCCCGTCTTCATGGGCGACACCCTCACCGTCCGGTACACCGTGACGAGCGTCGAGGAGGATGGCGACCGCACTCTCGCTGACGTGAAGGTTCACAACCAGAGTGGTGAGCTGATCTCTGTAGCGACACACATCCTCAAGAGGGTCTGACATGGGGTCCCGGGAGCCGCTGCGCCTCCTTGCCGGTGTGCGCGTCGTCGCGTTCACACAGTTCCTGCTGGGACCTGCAGCTGCGCAGTACCTGGCCGACATGGGCGCCGACGTAGTCAAGCTCGAGGAGCCTGAGCGCGGTCCGCATGAACGCAACTGGTCCGGCGCCGGCAGCTTCTGCAACGGCGTGAGCACCTTCTTCCTGCTGGCGCACCGAAACGTGCGCAGCCTCGCGGTCGACCTGAAGCATCCGGAGGGGCGAGAGGTGGTCCGAGAGCTGTGCCGGGAGGCTGATGTGGTGCTGGTGAACTTCCGGCCGGGAGTGATGGAGCGCTTGGGCTTCGGGTACGACGACCTGGCCGGTGAGAACCCAGGCCTGGTCTATGCCCGTGCCTCCGGGTACGGCTGTGACAGCCCGTACCGGGATCTGCCCGGGCAGGATCTGCTGCTGCAGGCCGCCACCGGCCTCGCGGCGAAGACGGGATCGGCACAAGGCCCGCCGGTAGCTGCCGGGGCGGCCGTTGTCGACCAGCATGCCGGGGCGTTGCTGGCGATGGGGATCCTCGCGGCCCTGCACCATCGTGCTGCGACGGGGGAAGGGCAGCTGGTCGAGACGACGATGGCGCAGGCGGGACTGGACCTGCAGACCGAGCCGCTTCTGTACCACCTCAACGGGGCCGTCGTGGAGCGACCGGGCCCACCCTTGGCGTCGTCCTTCCACGAGGCACCCTACGGCTTCTACCCCGTGCGGGACGGCCACGTCGCTGTGTCACTCTCACCGATCCGGCTCGTCAGCACGGCTCTGGGCGACCCGCCAGACCTGGAGCCGTTCCTCGACCCGGACCTGGCGTTCGACCGGCGCGAGGACATCTACCTCGCGTTGAGCCCGTTGCTCGTGGACTTCACCGTCGATGGTCTGGTGGAGCTGTTCCGCAGCCACGGCGTCTGGTGCTCCCCGGTCAACGACTACGACGCAGTCATGCGCGACCCCGGCATCACCCACCTCGCCCCGATCGAGACGGTGGAGCACCCACAGGCGGGTCGTGTCAGCCTGCTCAGGCACCCGGTCAGGTACGGCTCCGGCACCGACGGCGTACGGCGGCTCCCTCCGGCACTCGGCGAACACACCGACGAGGTTCTCGAGGAGCTGGGCCTCGATGTGGACCGGATCCACAGTCTCCATGCCAAGGGCGCTGTCGGCTCGGCGGAACGGAGCGGCTCGCGATGAACCAGGACTGGGCGGACTATCTGACGGCAGCGACGCGCGAGTCCGAGCGTGCCCGCGGGCGCGACCCGAGACTGTTCCCGCACTACTCGGACAACGGCTCGTGGCAGCTGCTCGGTGTCGACGCACTCAGCAACTGGCAGGGTGACCAGTACGAGCACGGCAACTGGACGGCCGGTTTCTGGTTCGGCACGATGTGGCTCGCAGCGCTGGGACGAGGCCACGACGACGATGTCATCTCGCTGGCCCACTCCCGTCTCGCACTGCTCAGCGAGCGCGCGTACGACCACACCACGCATGACCTCGGATTCCTTTTCCACCCGAGCCTCGTGCTCGGCCACCAGCTCGGTTACCTCGACGGGGAGCAGCTGCGGCCGGCGGTGGAGGCTGCCCGGATGACCGCGCGCCGGTTCAACGACCCTGGGAGGTATATCCAGGCATTCGGTCCGGTCGGGGAGCTGCGCTCGGCGGCGACCAGCACCATCGACACGATGATGAACCTGCCACTGCTGTGGTGGGCATACCGGCACACCGACGACACCCGTCTGTTCGACGTCGCGCGGCACCATGCCCGAACCACCGCGCGGCTCTTCGTGCGACCGGATGGGTCGACCGTCCATCTCATGCACTTCGACCCGGTCACGGGTGCCGTCGACTCGGAGTCCACCCTGCAAGGCGCCTCGGCCCGATCCTCATGGTCCCGGGGCGCGGGTTGGGTGGTTGCCGGGCTCGCGTGGTCCTACGCCGTCTGCGGCGAGTCCGAGATGCTCACCGTCGCCGAGCGCGCTTCGGCGTACTACGAGACGATGACTCCGGCCGACGAGCTGCCTCCCTGGGACTTCTCCGAGACCTCTGACGACACACCGCCGGACGCCAGCGCCGCGGCAGCCATGGCGCTCGGTCACCTGATCCTGGGCGCCGTGCATCCCGACGGGAGGGCACGCGCGCGCTTCGAGGAGTCCGGGCATCGAACGCTCGCCACGCTGAGCAGGCTGGCGCTCAACCGGGACTCAGACGTGGACGGGATCCTGCTGCACTCCTGCTACTCGGTGCCGCACTCCCGTGGTGTCGACCAGGCAACCGCCTGGGGTGACTTCTACTACGGGCTCGCGATGGCGGTCGGACACGGCATCCTGCCGGTAGGACTCCTGCTCGGGCTCGACGGAAGAACGTCGAGATGAGCAGCGGGTGGCCGGTAGGCTCTCCCTGATGGTGACGGGTACGACGCACGACGCCGCTGCGAAACCGGGAGTCGACCGATGCTCGATCATGTGGCCCTGCAGGTGAGGGACGTGGACGCGTCCGTGGACTTCTTCCTTCGAGCGTTCGCCGCCCTGGGGTTCCAGGAGATACTGCGTTACCCGCGAGGTGACTCCCCGGTCGTGGGGCTCGGTGGCACGGATGGCTTCCCACACTTCTGGCTCGGTCCGGTGACCGGCACCGGCTTCCGTGAGACCCATGTCGCCTTTTCGGCGCCGAGCCGTGCTGCAGTGGATCGGGTGCACGATGCCGCTGTGGACATGGGCGCCGACATCCTGCATGCTCCCCGGGTCTGGCCGGAGTACCACGACAGCTACTACGGCGTGTTCATCCGCGACCTCGACGGCAACAATGTCGAGGCTGTGTGTCACCTGCCTCAGTGAATGTC
>JBOHDD010000084.1:0-1609 GCA_050699155.1 Nocardioidaceae bacterium | reverse complement strand
GCCGCCGAGGGATCGCTGCGTCGGCTCGGAGTGGAGGCGATCGGCCTCTACCAGCATCACCGTCCCGACCCCGATGTTCCCTACGACGAGACCATCGGTGCTCTCGAGGAGCTGCTCGACGCCGGGCTGATCCAGCGCGCGGGTCTGTCCAACGCCGACCCCGACCAGATCCGCCTCGCCCGCGACATCCTCGGGGACGGCCTGGTCAGCGTCCAGAACGAGTTCAGCCCCGTGTTCCGCAGCAGTGAGCCCGAGCTGGAGCTGTGCCACGAGCTCGGTATCGCGTTCCTGCCGTGGAGCCCCCTGGGCGGCCTCCGTCGGGCCAAGGACCTCGGGGGTACGGCGGACATCTTCGCCGGGATCGGTGAGAAGTACGACGTGAGTCCGCAACGGGTCTGCCTGGCCTGGATGCTCGCCAAGTCGCCGGTGGTGATTCCGATCCCGGGGGCCAGCAGGCCGAGGTCGATCCAGGACTCCGCGGCAGCGCCGGCGCTGAAGCTCACCTCCGAGGATCTCGCCACGCTGGATGCCACCACGTGACCGCAGACCTTGCGCGGTAGGTTCGACCCGGCGCCGCGGCTCGGACGGGTGCCAGCGTGTTGTGCCCTGACAGGCGGCTGCTACGACTTGAGGAGTTTGACCCATGGCCGACGTGATCCCCCGCCCCACCGAGGGTGATGTGATCGACCTGATTCTCGATGACCACCGGCTCTTCGAGGAGTTGCTGCGCCAGCTGCGTGACGAAACCAACGACCGTGAAGGTCTGCGCACCATCCTGTCCCGCGTACTCGTGGCCCATGCCGAGGCCGAGGAGAAGGTCGTCTACCCGCAGTTCCGCAAGAAGCGCGCGATCGACAAGGACGACGCCGAGCACGGTTCACATGAGCATGACGACGGGCATGTGGCGCTGTTGGGCGTGCTCGAGGTCAGCGACACGGTCAGCGACGAGTTCAACGATGCGCTGCACGAGCTGTCGACCGCACTGCATCACCACCTCGACGAGGAGGAGCGGGAGATTCTGAACCCTGCTCGGCGGGATCTCAGCGACCAGGTGCGTGGTGAGCTCGGTGCGGCGTTCGCGCGGCAGCGGATCGCGCAGATGGACGACGACTGCGGGAACGTCGAGAACGTCCGCCGTCTGGCCAAGCGCGCGAAGAAGAAGCGTTAGCCGCGTTACGTCGGGGAGGGCGTCAGGGACGGCTGCCGCGCACGACGAGGTCGTCCAGCAGCCGCTGGGTCGCCACGGCGACCGCGTCCACGGCCTCCGTGAACGCCTCCGCGTTGTGGCCCGCCGGGGAGCGGAACCCCGACACCTTGCGGACGTACTGCAGGGCGGCGGCGCGCACGTCGTCGTTGCTCGTCTCCGCGACGAACGGTGGTCGCAGTGTCTTGATGCTTCGGCACATGGCACCAGGCTAGCGAGGTTTCGGCTAGCGAGCCGGGTTGAGCTCGCGATAGACCGCTGGAACGACCCTGCGCAGATAGCGCCCCAGCCGTACGAACGACGTACCAGACTCCCGGAACGCGTAGCCGATCGGCACCTCGGCGTACACGAACCCCTTCGCCAGCAGGTCCAGCGTCAGCACCTGCGCGTAGTTGTAGTCGTGCA
>JBOHDD010000083.1:0-3335 GCA_050699155.1 Nocardioidaceae bacterium | reverse complement strand
AGCATCGACAGGATCCGCAGCTGGATCGCAGCGGCGGCGTCCTGCGACGGTGATGCGGGTTCCGGGGCCTCGCCGTCGGCGTGGTCGTACCAGCCCCGACCGGTCTTGCGGCCGAGGTCGCCTGTGTCGACGAGTTCCTGCTGCGAGGCGGTGGGTGCGTAACGAGGGTCGCGGCCGGTCTGCTCGTACACGGAAACGGTCGAGGCGAGGTTGACGTCGTTGCCGATCAGGTCGGTCAGCTCGAACGGCCCCATCCGGAACCCCGCCGCGCGGATGGCGCCGTCGACCACGGGGACGGTCGCCGTGCCCTCCTCCACGATGCGCTGAGCCTCACCGTAGAACGGCCGGGCCACCCGGTTGACGATGAATCCTGGTGTGGATCTGCAGCGCACCGCGGTCTTGCCCCAGGCCGTTGCCCGTGACAGCACGGCCTCGGCCACCGGCTCGCCGGTCACCTCACCGACCGGCACCTCCACCAGCTGCATCAGCGGCGCGGGGTTGAAGAAGTGCATCCCGCAGACGCGTTCGGGATGATCGAGCCGAGCCGCGATGTCGGTGACGGAGATCGTGGAGGTGTTCGTGGCCAGGATGGTGTCGTCGCCGCAGACGTGTTCCAGCTCGGCGAACAGTGCGTGCTTGACGGCGAGCCTCTCCGCGACGGCTTCCACGACGAGGTCGCCCTCGGCGAGGTCCGGCAGCGCGTCCGCAGCACTGAGCCGTCCGATGACCTCGGCTGCCTGCTGCCTGTCGAGCCGGCCCTTCGCGACCTGTCGCTCCAGACGGGTGGCGGTCTGCTCCACGGCTCGGGCAGCGGTGCCGGGCGCGACGTCGTACACCTTGACCTGCTCACCGGCGGTCGCGGCGACCTGGGCGATGCCGGCGCCCATGGTGCCGGCTCCGACGACCCCGATCACCCGCCGAGCTCCTTGGCGAACATCGCCGTCACCTTGGTGGTGTCGTGCGCGAGCCTGCCCACCTCGACGAACCCCCGACCGGTGTGGAAGGCAAGGGACGCGTCGTTCGGCGGCTCGACGTTGACCTCGCAGGCGAGCCGGCCGGACGCGGCGGCGTCGGCCTCGGCGGCGTCGTAGATCCTGCTCGCGATCCCCGACCGGCGCTGCGTCTGCGAGACGACGACCCGGTCGAGGTAGCGGAAGTCGCGACCGTAACGCTCCTGGAACCACGCGAAGTTGGCCGAGTCGTAGTCGGCGTCCGACGGGAGCACGATGGCGAAGGCCACGACCCAGCCTTGCACCTCCACGACGTCGGCACGCGTGGTCATCGTGCGGACCTTGTCGAGCCGCTGGACGTCGAGGGGTCCGGTCACGTCGAGGGCGCTCGCGTTGAGGGCGAGCACCGCCTCGGTATCGGCATCGGTCATCGGTCGCAGCAGCACGCAGGAGGCCCTTCAGGGAAGACTTGCCCCGCACCCTACTTCCCGCCAACATCATGTGACAGAATGTCGTCGGAGCGTTGATGGACTGTAACAAATCCGACCGTCGGAGGAAACTCATGACCCTGCCCGTCCCAGAGCTCGAGTCGCGCCACCGCCCCGTCCTCGACCAGGCCATGGAGGCGATCCGCGAGCGGAGCTTCTTCTCCGCCTACCCCGAGTCACCGAGCCCGAAGGTCTACGGGGACGAGGCCGCGGCCAAGGGCAAGGCGGCCTTCGAGGCCATGCTCGGCAAGGACTTCCCGATCGAGACCCCGGGTGCCGAGGGCGCCGTGGCCACGGAGAAGTCACCGTTCGGCTTCCCGCTCGAGGTCAGGTACCCCCGACTCTCGGCCGACGGAGTCGACACGCTGATCAGGGCCGCGCGAGCCGGCATCCCGGCCTGGCGTGACGCCGGGCCGACCGTGCGCACGCTGGTGTGCATGGAGATCCTGGCGGGTCTGCACTCGCGGATCTTCGAGCTGGGCAACGCCGTACAACACACCTCGGGTCAGGCGTTCGTGATGGCGTTCCAGGCCGGAGGTGCGCACGCGCTCGACCGCGCACTCGAGTCGCTGGCCTACGCGTACGCCGAGATGACGCGGCACCCGCAGACCACGATCTGGGAGAAGCCGGGCCGCGGTGACCCCCTGCGGATGGAGAAGACCTTCACTGCCGTACCCCGTGGTGTGGGAGTGGTGATCGGCTGCAACACCTTCCCGACGTGGAACTCCTACCCCGGGCTGTTCGCCTCCCTGGTCACGGGCAACCCTGTCGTGGTCAAGCCGCACCCCGGCGCGGTGCTGCCGCTGGCGATCACCGCGCAGGTGGCCCGTGAGGTGCTGTCGGAGCACGGCTTCGACCCCAACCTGGTGACGCTGGCCGCCGAGGACCCGGCCGACGGGATGGCCAAGGTGCTCGCGACCCGCCCGGAGGTCCGGCTGGTCGACTTCACCGGCTCCAACGCCTTCGGCGACTGGTTGGAGCAGAACGCCACCCAGGCGGTCGTGTTCACCGAGAAGGCCGGCGTCAACACCGTCGTGGTCGACTCCACCGACTCGTTCAAGGGGATGTGCTCCAACCTCGCCTTCTCCCTCTCGTTGTACTCCGGCCAGATGTGCACGGCGCCGCAGAACGTCTACGTGCCGGCAGACGGGATCGAGACCGACGAGGGGCACAAGTCCTTCGAGGAGGTCGGTACGGGTATCGCGGCCGGGCTGGACAAGCTGCTCGGTGAGGACGCTCGCGCTGTCGAGCTGCTCGGAGGCATCGCCAACGACGGTGTCCTCCAGCGGCTCGGTTCGCTGCCGAGCTCGGCAGAGGTCGTCGTGGAGTCCCGCACCGTGAAGCACCCGTCGTTCGAGGACGCCGTGGTGCGCACCCCGACGGTGCTCGCCCTGGACTCCACCCAGACCGAGGTCTTCGAGCGGGAGTGCTTCGGCCCGGTCTCCTACCTGATCCGAACGCCGGGGACGGCGGCGTCGCTCGACCTGTTCCGTGACACCGTCACCGCGAACGGGGCCATGACCGCCTCGGTGTACTCCACCTCCGACGAGGTGATCGCCGATGCGCGGTCGGCGGCACTCGACGCCGGGGTCGCGTTGAGCGAGAACCTCACCGGGCAGGTGTTCGTGAACCAGTCGGCGGCGTTCAGCGACTTCCACGGCACGGGCGCCAACCCGTCGGCGAACGCGTCGTTCACCGACGCTGCGTTCGTGGCCAACCGGTTCCGGGTGGTGCAGTCACGCCGCCACCTCTGATCGGGGCTAGAGCACTGCGCCGCTGTCGTCGGCCTTGCTCTGGCCAACACGCTCCCACGGGCTGACAGGACGTTTGTCCTTCTTCTGGGTCGGCCCGGACTTCGAACGGGCCTGCAGCTCCACGGCCAATGGGGTGGCGAAGA
>JBOHDD010000082.1:0-1966 GCA_050699155.1 Nocardioidaceae bacterium | reverse complement strand
GCCCGGCAGATCGCCGAGGTCGCCCGGGCCGGCATCCAGGTGGCGGTCGTGGTGGGCGGCGGCAACTTCTTCCGCGGTGCCGAGCTGCAGCAACGAGGGATGGACCGGAGCCGGGCCGACTACATGGGCATGCTCGGCACGGTGATGAACTGCCTGGCGATGCAGGACTTCCTGGAGAAGCTCGGAATCGAGACGCGGGTGCAGACCGCGATCACGATGGGCCAGGTGGCCGAGCCCTACATCCCGCGACGCGCCATCCGGCACCTCGAGAAGGGCCGCGTCGTGATCTTCGGTGCCGGTTCGGGCATGCCGTACTTCTCCACCGACACGGTGGCCGCGCAGCGGGCGCTGGAGGTCGGTGCGAAGGTGCTGCTGCTGGGCAAGCAGGGGACCGACGGTGTCTACGACTCCGATCCCAACCAGAACCCGGAGGCCGTCAAGTTCGACTTCCTCAGCTACGACGAGTTCCTGGCACGCGACCTGCGGGTCGCGGACGCGACGGCCATCAGCCTCTGCCGCGACAACACGCTGCCCATCGTGGTGTTCAACCTGATGAGCGAGGGCAACATCGCGCGCGTCGTCCGGGGTGAGAAGATCGGCACGCTCGTCGGGGCACGGCAGTAGGCGGCGTCGCCGCCGATGCTCAGGCACTACTGTTTCCTAGACGAGACCTACCGCCACAGCGACGCAAAGTCGCTGTCCAGACCAAGGAGCCGGCCGTGATCGACCAGACCCTCCGCGAGGCTGACCAGAAGATGCGCAAGGCGGTCGATTTCGCCAAGGAGGAGTTCGGGGCGATCCGTACCGGCCGTGCGCACCCGGCGATGTTCAGCAAGCTGACCGCGGACTACTACGGCAGCCCTACACCGATCCAGCAGTTGGCGTCCTTCCAGTCGCCGGAGGCCCGCACGGTGCTGATCCAGCCCTATGACCGCAACGCCATGTCCGCGATCGAGAAAGCCATCCGTGACTCCGACCTCGGGGTCAACCCCACCGACGACGGCAACGTGATCCGCGTGGTGATGCCCGAGCTGACCGAGGAACGGCGCAAGGAGTACATCAAGGTCGCCCGTCACAAGGCCGAGGAGGGCCGGGTGTCCGTCCGCAACATCCGCCGGTCGGCGAAGCAGTCGCTGGAGAAGCAGGAGAAGGAGAAGGACGGCGAGGTCAGCAAGGACGACCTCGTCGGTGCGGAGAAGCGTCTCGACGGGATGACCAAGAAGCACGTGGACGAGATCGACGAGCTGCTCAAGCACAAGGAATCCGAGCTCCTCGAGGTCTGACACCTGATGACCTCCGAGCAGCACGACGCCGGAAGCGGCGATCCGGAGGCAGCCGCGACCCCGCCGGCGGGGTCGACCAGGACGAGCCGAGCCGGGCGTGACCTGCCTGCGGCCATCGCCGTGGGCGTCAGCCTCGTGCTGGCGATCGCCGCCTCTCTGGTCTTCGTCAAGGACGCGTTCCTGCTGATCGTGGTCGCGTCGATGGCGCTCGGCATCGCAGAACTCACCCGGGTCCTGGCCACGGTCGGGGTCGCGATACCTGCCGTGCCACTCCAGGCCGGATCCCTGGCGATGCTGGTGGCGGCGTACCTCGGAGGGGCGGACGCCATGGTGGTGGCGGTCGCGCTGACCGTGCTGCTGGTCGCTCTCTGGCGGCTGCGGCAGGGAGCCGATGGGTACGTCCGTGATGTGACGGCGGGCGTCTTCACCGCGATCTATGTGCCGTTCCTCGCCTGCTTCGTACTGCTGATGCTGCGGGTCGACAACGGCCAGTGGCAGGTGGCCACCTTCATCCTCGTCACGATCGCGTCCGACATCGGCGGTTACGCGACCGGGGCGCTGTTCGGCAGGCATCCGCTGGCGCCGTCGATCAGCCCGAAGAAGTCGTGGGAGGGCTTCGCCGGCTCCACGGTGGCCTGCGGAGTCGCGGGCTGGCTCACCGTCGTCTACCTCCTCGACGGACC
>JBOHDD010000081.1:0-11395 GCA_050699155.1 Nocardioidaceae bacterium | reverse complement strand
CGAGCTTCAAGGGTGCAAGGCCGTATCACCAGGCGTTCGAGCGCGGCGTCAAGCTGGTCGGCGCCACGGCACACTTCGTCACCTCGGACCTCGACGAGGGCCCGATCATCGAGCAGGACGTCGTACGCGTCGACCACGGCTTCTCGGCGGAGCAGCTGGTCGGCGCGGGCCGCGACGTGGAGAGCCAGGTGCTCTCGCGCGCGGTGCGGTGGCAGGCGGAGAGCCGGGTGCTGCTCAACGGCAACCGGACGGTGGTGTTCCGCTGATGCGCGAGCCGGACCCGGCGTTCTCGGCGCACACGCACACTCTTCCACGGGGTGCCCGAGGAGGCCGAGCTGATGGGGCTGGACCGCAACACCGAGGAGGGCGCGATGGTCGCGCTGGCCGGCTCGCTGAACGGGCGCAGACCCGGCCACCGCGTCATCGCCTGGCTGATCCTGGTCAGCCTCGCCGCGCCGGTCGTGCTCTCGGTGCTCTCGATCGTGTTCTGACCGCTGCGTCCGCGAGGCCCGACGTACCCCGCGCTTGCCGAGGCACCCCGCTTCCCGAGGCGTCTGCGGCCTTCCCCAGGCTCAGACTCCTCGGGGAGGCGCCAGAACACCCGGTTACATGGCGCGTCGGAGCAGCCGGCTCGCCGCGAGGCGGCGCAGTACGACGTACCCCCCCGATGTGCTTCCCGCCATGCCTCCCTGCCGTGCTCCCCGAGGCATGTGGGGCCTTCCCCAGGCTCACACACCTCGGGAACCCCCCAGAACACCCGGTTACATGGCGCGTGGGGAGGCGGGTCAATCGCCGAGCTCGGCGCGGCGGCGTACGACGTACTCCTCGAGCTCGGCACGCACCGCGTCGTCCAGCGGTGGCGCCTCGAACTCGGCCAGCCGCTGCTGCCAGATCCGGGCGGCGCGGGCCGCGGCCTCCTCGGCGCCACCGCGCATCCAGCGCTCGTAGTTCTCCGACGACGACAGCAGCGGACGGTAGAAGCAGGTCCGGAACCGCTCCAGGGTGTGCATCGCACCGAGGAAGTGCCCCCCGTGGCCGACCTCGGCATGGGCGTCGAAGGCCAGCGACGCCTCGTCGATCTCCAGCGGGGTGAACTCCACCTGGAGCATCTGCAGCAGCTCGATGTCGACGATGAACTTCTCGTAGCAGGCCACCAGCCCGCCCTCCAGCCAGCCCGCGCTGTGCATCACCCAGTTCGCACCGGCGAGGAACGTCGGCATCAGTGTCATCAGCGCCTCGTAGCCCGCCTGCGCGTCGGGCATCTGGCTCGACGTCAGACCGCCGCCGGAGCGGAACGGCAGACCGAAGTGTCGCGCGATCTGCCCGGTGCACAGCAACCCCATCCCCGACTCCGGGGTACCGAAGCAGGGCGACCCCGACTGCATGTCGATGTTGGACAGGAACGAACCGAAGACCACTGGCGCCCCCGGGCGGATCAGCTGCGTCAGCGCGATGCCCGACAGCGCCTCGGCCATCTGCTGCGTCAGTGCTGCCGGGATGGTCACCGGCGACATCGCACCCATCAGCAGGAACGGCGTCAGCACGACCGGCTGGTTGGCACCGACGTACTCGAACATCGCGTCGAGCATCCGGTCGTCCCAGCGCAGCGGCGAGTTGCAGTTGATCAGGGAGAGCGTGACCGGCGTCTGCTCGATCACCTCGCGACCACCGAAGAGGATCTCGCTCATCGCGATGGTGTCGCGGGCGTTGGTCCCGGAGACCACGTTGCCCATGTACACCTTGTCGGTCAGGGTCTGCAGTGCGTACGTCATGTCCAGGTGGCGCGAGTCGAGCGGCGCGTCGTTCGGCTCGCAGATCACACCGCCGGCGGAGTCCAGAACGTTGAAGGACTGGGCCAGGCTGGCGAACGCGCGGAAGTCCTCCATGGTGGCGTCGCGACGCACCGCACCCTCACGCACGAACGGCGGACCGTACACCGCGCCGAAGGCCATCGAGTCGCCACCGATGTGGATGGAGCTCGCGGGGTTGCGCGCCGCGACGGTGAACTCCCGTGGCGCCTGCGCGACCTGTGCGAGCACGAACTCGGGGTCGAGGAAGACCGTGTTTTCCTCGACCCGCTGGCCCGCCGCCCGGAACAGCTCCAGGGCGCGCTCGGACATGAACTCGACGCCGACCTCGGTGAGGATCCGCCGCCACCCCTTGTCCAGTACCGACAGGGCGTCCGCGGACAGCACCTCATAGCGCGGCATCGCGTTGCGGAACATCTGGCTCTCCTCCTTGACGGTGACGTGACGTGCATCATAACCTCATTATGTGGGATCATGGTTCCACGTTATGGAACTTCGAGAGGCCAGCCGATGCCCGCTACCGGGACCCAGGCCGTCGACCGCGCCGCCCAGCTGCTGACGCTGGTCGTGCAGGCCGACTCACCCGTCACGTTCACCGAGCTGACCGACGAGACCGGCCTGGCCAAGTCCACCTGCTCACGCCTGCTGACCGCCCTGGAGCGCAGCTACCTGCTGGAGCGCGACTCCGCGGGAGCCTTCGTTTCCGGTCCGTTGTTCGCGCTGTACGCCGCGCGGCACGACCCCTGGGAAGAGGTGGGCCGGCTGGCCGACCCGATCCTGCGCGAGCTCGGCGAGCAGACCGGGGAGACCGTCAACCTCGCCGTCCCCCGCGGCTCGACGGTGGTGCAGGTCAGCCAGATCGACTCGACGTACGTGCTCGGAGCCCGCGACTGGGTGGGTGTCGACGTACCCGCGCACTGCTCGGCCATGGGGAAGGTGCTGTACGCCTACGACTCCATGCCGCTGCCCGGCGGCGAGCTCGACCAGCACACCGAGCACTCGGTGACCGACATCGCAGCCCTGGAGGACCAGCTCGCGGTCATCGTGCGTCAGGGCTACGGGATCACCCGCGAGGAGCTCGAGGTCGGCCTGGACGCGGTGGCCGCGCCGGTGCACGGCCGGGACGGCGACGTGATCGCGGCCATCGGTGTTTCGGGACCCAGCGCCCGGCTGGGTGAGCAGCTCGACCACGTCGGTCAGCTGCTGGTGAAGCAGGCGTCCTCCCTGTCGAGCCTGCTTCGTGGCCGAATGAGAAAGGAGGGGGCGCCCTGATGACGCCTGAAGAGATCCTGCAGGGGCTCTACGACGAGACCCTCGTCGGCAACGGCCCGACCGTCCTCGACCTGACCAACGCCGGACTCGAGCAGGGCATGGACCCGCAGACCCTGCTCTTCGACGCGCTGATCCCCTCGCTGGAGGAGGTCGGAGCCCGCTTCGAACGTGGCGACTTCTTCGTGCCCGAGATGCTGATCGCGGGTCGGGCGATGGCCGGAGCCATGGAGGTGCTGCGCCCCCTGCTCGCCGACACCGGTGTTCAGACCGTCGGCACCTTCCTGATGGGGACCGTCAAGGGCGACGTGCACGACATCGGCAAGAACCTCGTCAACATCATGCTCGAGGGCGCCGGGTTCACCGTGATCGACCTCGGCGTCCAGGTGTCGCCGGAGACGTTCGTGGAGGCGATCAACGAGCACAGTCCCGACATCGTCGGCTTCTCGGCGTTCCTCACCACGACGATGCCGATGTTCAAGGCCAACCTGAACGCGCTGCAGAAGGCCGGCCTGCGCGACTCGGTGATCGTGATGGTCGGTGGGGCACCGGTCACGCAGGAGTACGCCGACGCTGTGGGCGCCGACGGCTACGCCAGTGACGCGTCCGCGACGGTGAAGCGGGCCAAGGAGCTCCTGCAGGGCCGGCGCAGCCTGGTGTCGGCATGACGACGATGTCCGCGGACACGCTGCGAGAGACGCGGCTGCGCTCGACCGGTGCCGAGGTCGTGATCGGGCACCGGCGTCCGTTCTGCCTGATCGGCGAGCGGATCAACCCCACCGGGCGCAAGGTCTTCCAGGAGCAGCTGCGCGCCGGCGACCTCTCGGCGATCGAGCGCGACGTGGCGGCGCAGGTGGCCGGTGGTGCCGACGTGCTCGACGTCAACATGGGCGTTCCGCTGACCGACGAGGCCGACCTGCTGTGCAGAGCCATCAGGCTGGTCCAGTCGCTGACCGACAAACCGATCTGTATCGACTCCTCCGTGGTCGAGGCACTCGAGGCCGGTCTCGCGACGTACCAGGGTCGTGCGCTGGTCAACTCGGTGACGGCCGAGGACGACCGCCTGGCCGCGATCCTGCCGCTGGTGAAGCGGTACGACGCGGCGGTGATCGCGCTGCCCAACGACGAGGACGAGATCCCGATGGAGGCCGACCGCAGGCTCGCGCTGGTCCGCAAGATCGTCGAGGTCGCGACGCAGGAGTACGGCATCGCGATCGAGGACATCGTGATCGACCCGCTGGCGATGCCGATCGGCGCGGACACCAGCGTCGTGCAGACGACGATGGAGACGATGCGGCGCATCCGTGCCGAGTTCGGTCTGAACATGACCTGCGGCGCGTCCAACGTGTCCTTCGGGATGCCGGACCGGCATGCGCTGGGCGGCGCCTTCCTGCCGATGGCGATGTCCTCGGGCCTCACCAGCGCGATCATGGACACCCGCACACCACAGATCGTCGAGGCGGTCAAGGCCGCCGACCTCCTCCTCGGCAACGACGAGTGGGGTGCATCCTGGATCGCCGCGCACCGGGCCAGGCAGAAGGTGCCGTGACAGCATCCCCCGGGCCCGCAGAGCCCCTGCACCACGACGTCGGTCCGGAGCCGCAGAACCTGCCCTCCACAGACCGTGACACCTACCTGCGCGAAGGGCTGATCGAGGCACCGGCCGCACCCGAGGAGCTCGGTGCGCCGGAGCACGAAGGCACCGGCCGGGTCCGGCTGATGTTCAGCCCGGCCGAGCGCGAGGTCCGGGTGCCCCCCGGGGTGAGCGTGTTCGACGCGGCCAGCTGGAACGGCATCGCGATCGACTCGACCTGCGGCGGACACGGGACCTGCAAGAAATGCAAGGTGCAGGTGCTCGGTGGGTCGGTGCCGGTCTCGCGGCTGGACGCACGGTGCTTCTCCGCGGCCGAGCTGACGGCCGGATGGCGGCTGGCGTGTCTGGCCCAGGCGACCGCCGACCTGCTCGTCGACGTACCGCCGCTGCGGACACGTCCCAAGGCCGCGACCGTCGGCGTCGGGCGTCAGGTGATCCTTCGTCCCGCAGTGCAGAAGCGGTACGTCGAGCTCGAGGAGCCGACACTCTCCGACCAGCGCACGGACCTCACCCGGTTGCTCGACGCCATCGACGACCTCGAGCTCCAGGCCGACCTGCACGCCCTACGCCGGATGCCCAGGGTGCTGCGGGAGTCGGGTTACAAGGTCACCGCCGTCGTCGTCGACGACGTCCTCGTCGACATCGAGCCGAAGGACACCACGGCGCGCCGGCACGCGATCGCGTTCGACCTCGGCACCACCACGGTGGTCGCGACCCTGCTCGACCTCACCACGGGTACCCCGGTGGCGGTGCAGTCGACCCTGAACCGGCAGCAGCCCTTCGGCGGTGACGTCATCACCCGGATCAGCGCGACCATGCTCGACCCGAGGGCGCTGGAACGCCTGACCGAGCTCGCACACGGAACGCTCGACGAGCTGACCCGGGCGGTGTGCGCCGAGGGTGGTGTCGACCCCGCCGAGGTCTACGAGGTGGCGCTGGCCGGGAACGCCACCATGACCGCGCTGGCCCTCGGCATCGACCCGGAGCCGCTAGGGGTGGCCCCGTTCGTGATGTCGTCCACGACGATGCCGGCGCTGCAGGCTGCCGACCTCGGCGTGCGGGTGCACCCGGCGGCGAGGGCGACGGTGTTCCCGGCGTTGGGCGCGTACGTCGGCGGCGACATCGTGGCCGGGATGCTGGCCACCGGCATGGACCGCGACAAGCGGACCAGGCTGTTCATCGACGTGGGCACCAACTGCGAGATCGTGCTCAGCGACGGTGACCGGATCCTGGCCACGGCGGCACCGGCCGGTCCGGCCTTCGAGGGCGGTTCCATCCGGTGCGGGATGCGCGCGGCCGAGGGCGCTGTCGAGGTGGTGCACCTCGGCGAGGACGTCGAGCTGCAGGTGATCGGCGACGCCGAGCCCGCCGGCGTCTGCGGCTCGGGGCTGGTCGACGCGGTGTCCGAGCTGGTGCGGGTCGGGCTGCTCGACGCCAGCGGGCGCTTCCTCACCGACGACGTCGCGGCGCAGGTCGCACCCGGTCTGGCTGCCCGGCTGACCTACGTCGGCGTCGAGCGCGTCTTCGTACTGCACCAGCCTGCCGGGACCGACGACCCCGCAGAGTCGGTCTACCTGTCCCAGCGCGACGTCCGCGAGCTGCAGTTCGCCAAAGCCGCAATCTCCACCGGCTGGTCGCTGCTGCTCGAGGAGCTCGGCGTCTCCCCCGACGACGTGCAACAGGTGCTGCTCGCGGGGTCGTTCGGCAGCTACCTCTCGCCGGCGAGTGCGGTCCGGGTCGGCCTGGTCCCAAAGCTGCCCATCCTGCGCATCGTGAGCGCCGGCAACGTCGCGGGGGAGGGCGCGAAGATGACGCTCCTCAGCCTCCGTGAGCGGGCCGGTGCCGCGACCCTGCTCGAGGAGGTGCGCTATGTCGAGCTCTCCGACCGGTCGGACTTCAACGACCGGTTCGTCGACCAGCTCGCCTTCCCGGAGTGACATCCTGCCGACGGCGGAGAGGCACAGGAGGGTCGCCTTGATCGCGTGTGGTGCGCTCGCGCAGCCGGCCACCGAGGTGGTGAGCCGCCGCGGCTGGCCGGTCGACGTACACCCGCTGCCTCCCCTGCTGCACAACCGGCCGCAGCTGATCGCCGGCGAGGTCGAGCGCCTGGCACGACGGCTGCTCGCGACGTACGAGGAGGTGGCCGTCGGCTACGCCGACTGCGGCACCTACGGCGCCCTCGACGTCGTCTGCGACGAGCTCGGGCTGCGACGCCTGGCGGGCCTGCACTGCTACGACGTGTACGCCGGCGCCGACCGCATCCGGGCGATGTTCGACGACGAGCCCGGCACGTACGTCCTGACCGACTTCCTGGTGCGCTCGTTCGCCCGGACGGTCGTCGACGAGCTCGGGCTCGACCGGCACCCGGAGCTGCGCGACGACTACTTCGGTCACTACCGCCGGGTGGTGTGGCTCGCCCAGGAGCGGGATCCCGAGCTCCGCCGGCTGGCCCAGGAGGCTGCCGCGAGCATCGGCCTGCCACTGTCCGTCGTCGAGGTCGGCACCTCCGGGCTCGAGGCCGCACTCGCCGGTCTGCTCGACACCGCCCCGGACCCACCGGCAGGGATGTGACGGCCGACACGCTGGCGAGGATCCCGTCCTTAGGCTAGCCTTACCTGCATGATCGTCTGTCACTGCGCGGTCGTCAGCGACCGTGACATCAAGGCCTCGATCGAGGACGGCGCGCGCTGCCTCATCGAGGTCTGTGAGGCGACCGGTGCCGGGCAGACGTGCGGCGGCTGTACCTTCTCGATCAAGCGCCTGCTGTGCCAGGATGGGGCGGTCAACGCCACCCCCCTGGTGCTGGAGGTCGCAGGTGCAGCCGGTTAGCCCACGCGTCGTCGACCTGCTCAACGAGGCGCTGACCTTCGAGCTCACAATCACCAACACCTACTTCCTGCACGCCCGGATGCTGGACAACTGGGGCTTCGGTCGCCTCGGCAAGACGTTCTACGACCTGTCCATCGACGAGATGCGCGACTCCGACGACCTGATCAACCGGATCCTCCTCTTCGACGGCCATCCCAACCTGCAGAAGCTCAACGCGATCACCGTCGGCGAGAACCCGGAGGAGATGCTCCGGCTCGCGTTCGACAGCGAGAAGGCAGCGGTCGCGCAGTTCAACGCCGCGGCCAAGGAGTGCCACGACCTCGGTGACCACGGCACCGCCGCGGTGTTCGAGGAGATGGTGCGGGACGAGGAGAAGCACGCGGACTGGTTCGAGGGCCAGCTCGACGCGATCGCGCGGGTGGGTGTGCAGCACTACCTCGCCCAGCAGCTCGGCGGCGACGGCGGCTGACGCACCCACCCGGCAGCGTCAGGCGACCGTGATCAGGCGACCGCCGGGCCGTCCAGCCGCAGCTCCCGCCCGGAGAGGGTCGCGGGCACCCCGATCGGGAACGTCAGCAGCGGCGCCGAATGGGTGCACTCGACCCCGGCCAGCACCGGGATGTCGCGGTCACGCACCGCCTCGAGCACGCAGCGGTGCAGCTGGTCACGCTGCCCGCTCGTCCACCCGTCGGTGCGGCCCACCGCAAGCCCGGCGATGTGGGTGATCCGCCCGCTGTTGCGCAACCAGGTCAGGTCGGCGTCGGCGCACTGCACGTCATAGGGCGCCTCCGGGGGCTCGACCAGCAGGATCCGCCCGTCGTAGGACGGCTCGTACTCCGTGCCGGCGAGGTTGCGCAGACAGGGGAGGCAGCCGGCGAGCAGCGGTCCTTCGGCGGCGCCGGCCCGCAGGGACACCCGCGGCTCGCCCTCGTGTCGAGTCCGCGCCCTCCCGGCGGCGTCCGACTCACGCCGGTCCTCGTCCGACTGCCAGTGCACCGCCGGCACCGGGCCCGCCGCGACCGGCTGCGTCAGCATCGCCAGAAAGTGCTCGACCACCTCGGCGTCCGGCCCTCCGATCTCGCCGAACTCCGGCAGCAGGGCAGGGCCGTAGAAGGTGACCAGCCCCGTGCGCGCATGGATGGCATGCAGCAGCGTCGTGGTGTCGGAGTACCCGCAGAGCGGCTTGGGGTTCGCCGCGACCAGGTCGAGGTCGAGATGCTCGAGCAGGTGCGCGCTGTGGTTGCCGCCGATGGCCGACAGCACGAGCCCGACCTCGGGGTCGGCGAAGGCCTGGTGGAGATCCGCCGCGCGGCTCTGCGCCGTACCCGCGACCCAGTCACGGAACCCATCACCGTCATCGCGGGCGTGCGGCATCAGCCGGACCTGGTAGCCCAGCCGCTGCAGCGCGGACACGGCCCGGTCGGCGCGCGCCGGGAGCGCGGCCAGGCCCTGCCAGGAGGTGGAGACCACGGCGATGGTCGCGCCGGGTCGCAGGGCAGGCGCGAGGATCGCCGGAGTCACCATGACGTGCATTCTTCACGCCGGGGGCGTCGGGCACACCCCACCGCCCGGCGGGTCAGCTGGCGGCGTCCATCATCCCGGCGCCCAGGCGAGCCGTCAGGTCACGCCGCCAGGCCTCGGTCGCGGCGACCTGGTTGAACGTGAAGAGGTGCAGTCCCTCGACCCGGGCGTCCGGCTGTGCGAGCACCGGCGCGCACTTGTCCAGGAACCGCTCGGGGCTGTAGCCGCCGGGCGCGGCGATCCGGGCGAACGTCGACTTGTGCTTGGCCAGGAACCTGGTGGACTCCCCCACGCCGATCTTGGTCGCCATCGCCAGCAGCTTGGCGCGTTCGACCGGGCCGGGCAGCCCGACCATCAACGGGATGGTGACGCCGCGCTGGCGCATCCGCTGGATCCAGGTGCGCAGCAGGTCGGGGTCGAACGTCAGGTTGCTGACCACGTAGGTGGCGTGCCGCCGCTTGTCCCACATCGCCTGAACGGTCAGGTCGTCGCCGATCACGGGGTGGCTCTCCGGGTAACCGGTGACACCGACATGGGCGAACGGGCGGCCCAGCACGGCCAGGTCCTCGAGCAGGTCGAGCGAGCCCTGGTAGTCACCGGCAGGGTCCGCGTCCCCCGCCGGCACGAACACGGTGTCCACCCCGAGCGGGACCAGCCGGTCGACGATCTCCGCGAGCTCGGTCCGGCCGCTGACCATCCGCGCGGCCAGGTGCGGGACCACCCGGTAGCCGTGGCCCACCAGCCGTTCGGCCAGCGCGAACGAGGCCTCCAACCCCTTCGACGGTGAGGCGGTGATGGTCACCGTGCGACCGGCCGGGATGTGCTCGACCACCAGGCTCTCGACGTCGCTCGTGGGCAGCACCTCGTACCGAGCGTGCTCGAGCAGCAGGCGGAGCGACCGGGCCCGGCTCTTGTTGCGCATAGTGGAACCCATTTCGTGATGCGCATCAATAGACCGGGAGCGTAACCCCGGACGAAGTCGCCCGGCAAGCACCGGGCCGAGAGTCAGCCGTTGACCTTCTTGTCCAGGCTCTCGTCCAGCGCGGCGAGGAACTCCTCGGTGGTCAGATGCCCCTGCTCCCTGCCGGTCTGGTTCTGGATCAGCAGTGCGAGGTCCTTGGTCATCCTGCCGTCCTCGACGGTCTCCACGCAGACCTGCTCCAGCTTCTCGGCGAAGTCGACCACGTCGGGTGTGTTGTCGAGCTTGCCGCGGTGCTCCAGCCCCCGGGTCCAGGCGAAGATGGACGCGATCGGGTTGGTCGAGGTCGGGTTGCCCTGCTGGTGCTGGCGGAAGTGCCGGGTGACGGTGCCGTGTGCGGCCTCGGCCTCCACCTTGCCGTCGGGGGTCATCAGCACCGAGGTCATCAGGCCGAGCGAGCCGAAGCCCTGTGCCACGGTGTCGGACTGCACGTCCCCGTCGTAGTTCTTGCAGGCCCAGACGTAGCCGCCCTCCCACTTCAGCGCCGCGGCGACCATGTCGTCGATCAGCCGATGCTCGTAGGTGAGGCCGTTCTTCTCGAACTCCTCCTTGAACTCTGCGTCGAAGACCTCCTCGAACAGGTCCTTGAAGCGGCCGTCGTACGCCTTGAGGATGGTGTTCTTGGTCGACATGTAGACGGGGAGGTTGCGCTCGAGGCCGTATCGGAACGACGCCCGGGCGAAGTCGCGGATCGAGCCGTCGAAGTTGTACATGCCCACCGCGACCCCGCCGTCGGAGAAGTCGGCCACGTCGAACTCCATCGGCTCGCTGCCGTCCTCGGGAGTGAACGTCACGGTGAGCTTGCCCGGCCCCGGCACCACGAAGTCGGTCGCCTTGTACTGGTCACCGTGCGCGTGACGGCCGATGATGATCGGCTTGGTCCAGCCCGGGACCAGCCTCGGGATGTTGGAGATCACGATCGGCTCGCGGAAGATGACGCCGCCCAGGATGTTGCGGATGGTGCCGTTGGGCGAGCGGTACATCCGCTTGAGGTCGAACTCCTCCACCCGCGCCTCGTCGGGGGTGATCGTGGCGCACTTGACGCCGACGCCGTACTCCTTGATCGCGTTGGCGGCGTCGACGGTGACCTGGTCGTCGGTGGAGTCGCGGCTCTCGATGCCCAGGTCGTAGTACTTCAGATCGAGGTCGAGGTACGGGTGGATCAGGCGGTCCTTGATGAACTGCCAGATGATCCGGGTCATCTCGTCGCCGTCGAGCTCGACGACGGGGTTCTGCACCTTGATCTTGGCCATGGAGACGGCTCCCGGTCTGCTGCGGAGAAGATTGCTTGACGTCAAGATATCTCAGCCGGGGTACGCCGTCGAACCCGTACTCACACTCAACGCTGGCCGAAGATCCTGCGCTGCACCGGGTCGCGCTGGGAGTGGGCGAGGT
>JBOHDD010000080.1:0-3927 GCA_050699155.1 Nocardioidaceae bacterium | reverse complement strand
GGAGTGCGGATCCCCACCCTGGCCGACGTGCTGGAGGAGCTGAGCCCGAGCAGCACGGGAGCCTTCCTGGAGATCAAGCAGCCGCACCTGTACGGCGGCGTCGACGGGATCGGGATCGAGGTGGTGCGCTCGATCCGGCGGAACACCCCGTGGCTGAGCGCAGGCGGCCCGCGCGACCGGCTGGTCGTCCAGGCGTTCAACGACGGCTTCCTGCGCTCGTTCGCGCGCCGTCACGACAACATCGTGGTGGGCACCCTCGGCCCGGCGAATCGCCTCGCTGCCTACGCGGCCTGGGCCGACCAGGTCAACGTCCACCATCGTGACGTGACCCGTGACCTGGTGAGGTCGGCTCACGCCGCGGGTCTGGCAGTCAGCACGTACGTCGTGAACCGCCGCAGGCGCATGGATGTCGTGGTGTCCAGGGGTGTCGACGCGATCAGCACCGACCGACCCGCGAGGCTGCACGGCGTACTCCGGCGTCGGTCCCGGGTGATGGAGGACCCGAACGCGCCAAAGCCGCCGGCGCGCGCGTCGAACGCCGCGCTCACGGTCCGGGCGCCCAGGCGTGCGTTGCTGCAGACCCGCGTGCCCCTGACCGCCCGTGTCCGGGGCTCTGACGGGAGCAGGGCCAGGTGGACCTGGGTGAAGGTCCAGCTCAAGACCCCCAACCGTTGGCGCACCCTGCAGCGGCGGGTCACCGACCGCCGTGGCAACCTTCGCACCACGGTCACGGCACGGCAACGGCTGCGTCTGCGGGTGAGGTCGTCGGCGACGCCGTGGCACACCGCTGACGGGATCCGTCGCAGCATCGACACCGAGAAGGCCGACACCAGGGTCCGGCTGTACGGCGACGGGCGGGTGCGTGCCGGCAGCTCGACTCGGCTGCGGGTGAGGTGGAGGGCCGAGGACGGTCGCCGGGTGTCCGGGAGGGCACGGCTGTGGGCCAGGTCCGGGGGAGGGCGCTGGCAGCCGATCCGTCGTCTCTCCGTCCGTCGAGGGGCGAGGGCTGTCCGCGTGCGGGTTGGGCGGAGGGACACCCGGTTCCAGATCCGCGCCCGTCGTGGTGCCTGGTGGACCGGTGACCGTGACCGGCACTTCATCAGGTCGATCGGCCGCTGACGGTCTCTGCGCTGCGTGGTCGTGGGCTCCGGCGCCGTACGGCACTTCGGCGGCCCGCTGGGGAAACCTTCATCCCGTATCCGGCACATTTGTGTCCCAAGCTCGTGCTGGAGTCACCTCGCGGCGCGCGACTGGATCGGGGCAGGGAGTTCCAGCTCGTGCTCCCGGGCGCTCGGGTGCTTCGTCCGTGCTCCTGCACGGGTGATCCTCCCAAGCGCATCTCGATCGTGCTCTGCTCACGAGCAACGGAGGATCTTGCGTGCCGGAGCATGGAAAATCCTCCGCTGTCGCGGCCGAACGGGCACTCCGTCGGTTGCTGGGGAGACCCTCCCGCTCACCTCGGGCACAACTCACCTTCAGCAGGGTCCTGAAGGTGAGTAACCCCGATCTCGATGATGAACTGGCCCGACGAGTCGAGATCCACGAGATCGTCGAACAGGTTCACGGTCCGATGCCTTGAAACGACTGCGGCCCTCCTGACCAAGTCAGGAGGGCCGCAGCAGTGCTGAGCAGGTCGGGACTACTCGACCACCGTCAGGGTGTCGCCGGCCTCGTTCAGGACGGCGATGACCGCTAGTCCGAGTGACAGTTCAACCTCCTCGGAGACGAGCGTGCACTCGGGGAACTCGGTCAAGTACCAGGCGCCCTCTTCCCCAGCGACTGTCCCCTCGTACTCGGGGAGCCGCGCGTCGTCGCCAGTGCAGTTGGGGTCTGGCTCGGGTTTCGGCGCAGGCGTCGGCGGAGTGGTCGGCGGAGTGGTCGGCTTCGGGTCCTCGACAACGGGGTCTTGCGACTCGTCGTCGCCGTCCTCGCCCTTGTCACCGCCGGGGCCGGAGTTGCCGCCTCCGCCAGTGCTGCCGCGGCCGGGGCCGGAGTTGTCGTCTCCGCCATTGCCGCCGTTGCCACCGTCACGAGAGTCGCCGCGGTTCTCGCCGGTGCCGTCGGGACGGTGGGTCCTGTCGCCGCCGCGATTCGTACCGTCGGACGACCCGGCCTTCTTGCCGCCAGCCTTGCCGTCGGCCTTGTCCGACTTCGCGTTCCGCCGGTCAGCCGGCTCAGCCCGGTCGGCCTTCGCGTCCCTCTTCGCAGCCTTGCCGGCCTTCTCGCCGCCGCGGGCACGCTCGCCTCCGCGAAGCTCACCTTCGATACGGCCGAGGCCGACGTCGACGCCGGGGCCCTCCGGCAGCACGAGCGCCTCGCTGAGAGCCGGCAGGTCGACCACGCCGCTCTCGTAGGCGTTCGCGATGCCGAGCACCATCTCGACGTACTCCTGCGAGTGGTTGTAGCTGTAGACCGCGTTGCTCACACCGTCGACGGTGGACAGGTCGTCGCCACCCACGCAGAGGTACGCCGCCGCTGCCAGTGCCGCGTCGTCGATGTCGTGCGGGTCGCGCTTGCCGTCGGTGTCGGCGTCGATGCCGACGACGGACCAGGTGGACGGGATGAACTGCATCGGGCCGACCGCGCGGTCCCAGCGCCGGTCACCGTCCAGCTCGCCGTTGTCGGTGTCGGAGATCGCCGCCACGCCCTGACCGTTCAGCGGGAGCCCCAGGATCTCCGGTGTCGTGCGTCCGTCCTTGCCGAGTACGGCGCCGCCGTACCTGCCGTGGTCGGACTCGACCCGGCCGATCCCGGCCAGCAGCCCCCAGCTGAGCCGGCAGGAAGGATCGGCGACGCTCATCGTGGCCTCGGCGGCGCGGTAGGCCCTCAGGGCAGCCGCCGGGATGCCGCTCTGGGCGATCTCGCTGGCCGAGGGCGCCTTCTGCTGCTTGCCCCGGAGCTTGGTCAGTGATGCCGAGGGTCCTTTGGCCTTCTCGACCTGCCGTGGTGCGCCCTCGAGCGGCAGCACCCGCGGCAGCACCGAGTCACCGACACCGGTGACCGGGACCCCCGACATGGCGAGTACCTGCTCGTTCGGCGCAGCAGCCTGCGGCACGGCCAGTGCGACCGGGACCGGCAACAGGAACGAGAGCGCCGCGAGCCGCAGGGCGCGGCTGTTCAGGCGCAGAAAAACTGCGATGTCACGTCGGTGCTTCGCCCGAAGCTCCCCCATGAAGTAGCCCATGACCTCTGACTTCCGTCCGTTGTGTTGTCCCCCCGAGAAATCACGCTAGCCGGGCACCGCTCGACAGCGCACAAGATCGCCAGAACTTTGGCCATGCATGGGACGTCCGATTTGTTGCGACTTCCGCCGCTCGCACACATGGTAGCCGGGCCACTACGGGTCGTGCACTAGTTGGCCAGAATCCTTAACCCGGCGTAAAGTCTCAACTGCCGTTATCGTCCTGTTACCCGGGGGCGGGCGATTCCACGGTTTCGGCACGCGTGCACGACAAAGGGTCGGAATTGAGGTTCGCGGGGTGAAGGTCTTTCTCACGGGCGCAACCGGGGTGATGGGGAGATCCGCAGCCGGGGCGCTGCTGGACGCCGGTCACGAGGTCGGGGGGCTCGCCCGTTCACAGGTCAAGGCCACGGAGCTGCAGGACGTCGGGGTGCGCCCGGTCATCGGCTCACTGTTCGACCCTGCGACGCTCACAGCGGCGTTCCAGGGGTACGACGTCGTGTGCAACCTCGCGACCCACATCCCGGTGGGCGCGGCCGGAGTGCTGCCCGGGTCGTGGCGCACCAACGACCGGATCCGAGTCGAGGGCTCGAGGTCGGTCGCCGAGGCCGCGAAGAGGGCCGGTGTGCTGCGTGTGGTCCAGGAGTCCGTCTCGTTCGTGTACGCCGACGGAGGCGACGACCTGCTCGACGAGAGCAGCCCGCTGATGGTCACCAGGGCCACCGAGCCGGTCGCCGAGGCCGAGA
>JBOHDD010000079.1:0-3073 GCA_050699155.1 Nocardioidaceae bacterium | reverse complement strand
GTTCCAGGACGTCAACGCCATCCAGCGCGCGCTGCTCGACGTGTGGCTCGGTGGGCGAGACCAGCTGTGTGTCGTGGGTGACCCGGCGCAGACGATCTACTCCTTCACCGGCGCCTCGGCGGACCATCTGCTCGGGTTCACCCGTCGGCACCCGACCGCCAAGGTGGTGCGTCTGGTGCGCAACTACCGATCGACACCGCAGATCGTCGACACCGCCAACAAGATCCTGGGCGGTGGTTCGCGTGACCGCGTTCTGCTCGAGGCCCAGCGCGGGGCAGGGGCAGGTGTCGAGCTCGACGAGCACCTCGACGAGGTCGAGGAGGCGGAGTGGGTCGCCGCGAAGATCGTGCAGGCCCGCGACCGGGGGGTCGCTTTGCGTGACATCGCGGTGCTGTTCCGGATCAACGCCCAGTCGGAGGTGTTCGAGCAGGCACTGGCGGCCCGCGCGGTCCCGTGCGTGCTGCGTGGCGCGGAGCGGTTCTTCGAGCGGCCCGAGGTTCGTCAGGCGGTGACGATGCTGCGCGGTGCGGCGCGCTCGGGCTCGCTGTCCGGCGACGGACTGGTCGCCGACGTCACGGCGGTGCTGTCCGGCCAGGGATGGGCTCCCGAGCCCCCGTCAGGTGGCGGATCGGGACGAGCGGTCTGGGAGTCACTGGACGGCTTGCGCGCGCTTGCCGCCGAGGTCGGCAAGGCGTCCCCGGACGCCGACCTGAACGCCTTCGTCGACGAGGTGGACCGGCGCGCCACCGCGCAGCACGCGCCCGCTGCCGACGGGGTCACGCTGGCCTCGATGCATGCCGCCAAGGGGCTCGAGTGGTCGATGGTGTTCGTCGCCGGCGTGCATGAGGGCACGGTGCCGATCGTGTACGCCGACACTGCCGACCGGGTCGAGGAGGAGCGTCGTCTTCTCTACGTCGCATCCACCCGTGCACGAGACCACCTCGCGCTGTCGTGGTCGCTCGCGCGCAATCCCGGCTCCCGTGCGAGCCGGCAGGCCTCGCGCTTCCTGGACGCCGCACGGCCACGCCCGAGCTCCGAGCGTCCTGGAGCGGCCGGCCGCGGCCCTCGGGTGCGCGGCCGCACCGCCAAGGTGGCCAGGTGCCGGGTCTGCGACCGCGCCCTGCACGACGCCGTCGAGCGCAAGACCGGTCGCTGTGCGAACTGTCCTGCCGACTACGACGAGGCGCTCTTCGATCGGCTGCGCGGCTGGCGCTCGGAACGGGCGCGCGCCGAGAAGGTGCCGGCGTACTGCGTGTTCACCGACGCGACCCTGACCGCGATCGCCGAGACGTGTCCGGCCGATGCCGCCGCACTGGTGCGGATCCCCGGCATCGGCAAGGTGAAGATCGACAAGTACGCCGACGATGTCCTGCGAATCTGTGCCGGTAGCTGACCTTTGCCGAGGGTCGGCGACAACACGCGGAAGATTTCTGCCGAAATTCGTTTGCAGCCGGACATGAGCCACGAGTAGTCTGCAAGGGCTTCACCAACAGGGGTTCTGTGACCTGTGACCACTCGGCCTTCGGGCCCTGGCATGCGATGTGAGGAGGTGCCTTCGATGGAGACCAAGATGCTCTGGATGCCGCACGCGGCACGCCTCCGTATGCCCGCAGGTGCCTCCACGCGTCGCGACGCGCTCTGCGCCGATGTCGAGCTCGGGTACCAGGGGACGAGTGCGTTCGGCGCCGACACCCCAGCGATCGCCGCCCGCAATGACGTGTTCGACGTCCCGGGAGTCCGCTCTTGGAGCCCACCGGTCTAGGTCATCTCAGACCGGCGCCTCCAAGCCGCGGAACCCGCACCCGGGATCCGCGGCTTTTTGTTTCCCCGTCCGAACGACGAGAACCAGCCAAGGAGGTGACTGACAAATGACTCTCAGCGTCCTCGACTCGTATGCCTTCGTCGTGGACGGGCAGGCCGACGAGCAACAGCTCCCGTGCCTGACACACGACCCGGAGCTGTGGTTCGCCGAGTCCCCAGCCGACGTGGAGCGCGCGAAGGAGCTCTGCGGCAGCTGCCCGGTCCGGATGACCTGCCTCGACGGAGCGCTCGAGCGCCGCGAGCCCTGGGGAGTCTGGGGTGGCGAGCTGTTCGTGCAGGGCGTCGTCGTCCCGCGCAAGCGGCCCCGTGGCCGTCCACGCAAGTCCGAGGTGGCGGCCTGAGCTGCTAGTGCCGCGCGAACACCTCGCGCGGTAGCCGACCGAAAGTTGATCCCCGATGAAGCCACGAGCCTTTTTGAACAGGAGCACCGAGATGAGTCTGATGAACGAAGACCTGGCGCGTGCGCATATGAGCGCGCGCCTCGAGGAGGCGCGCGCACGACGGCGCGCGGTCCTGGTCGCTCGCGCCCAGGCAGCGTCGAAGCGAGCCGAGCGCAAGGCGCTGCGGGCCCGCCTCCTGCTCGCCCGCGTGGTCTGAACGCGGATGAGCAACAAGACGGCACCCGGCGACCCCACACACACGGGTCGCCGGGTGCCGTCGACATCGTGTAGAGAGGAGACATGGCCGTCACCTGCAGCTTCTGCGGTACCCGGGCCAAGGGCGAGAGCCCGCCCGTGACCTGGGTGATGTCGGTGGAGAAGGGTCACCGCCGCGTCTTCTGTGAGCATTGCTCGCGCGAGCACCTGCGAAGCATCGAGGGCAAGCTCGACAGCCAGTGGTGGTGACCGGTGACCAGGTCAGGGGGCGGTCTCGTCGAAGCCCGGCAGCCACTCCCGCAGGAGCGCGTTGAACGGCGCCTCCGCCTCGAGCTGGGCGAGGACGCCGATACCGCCGAGCCAGACCCGGTGGATCATCAGGTACGACCGAGGCAGGTTCAGCTTCAGCTGGGTCGTGTACCCCGGCTGACGGGGGTCGTTGAGGCGGGCGAACTGCTCACGCATCCACGTGCGGGTGAAGCGGAAGCTCTCGGACCGCGCGGGTTGGACGAACGGCTCGAGGTAGTCGCGCAGCGACTGGGTGTCGATCGAGATGTGTGGCTTGATGAAGCCCTCCGCTCGCAGCCCGCGCTCGACCGCGTCGTAGTCGCCGCCGGCCGCGATCCCGAGCAGTCGCCCCATCGACGGCGGAAGTC
>JBOHDD010000078.1:0-3064 GCA_050699155.1 Nocardioidaceae bacterium | reverse complement strand
GTGGGTGCACTGCCGCAGCGGATATCGCGCCGCCATCGCCGCCAGCTTCCTGCATGCCGCAGGCCGACGGGTCGTGCTCATCGACGACGAGTGGGAGCGGGCCGCCGCGCTCAGTCTCCCCGTCGAGTCCGACCTGCCCGTGAGAGTCACCCACTGACCGATGCGGCCCACCCGGGTCGCCGAACCTGCGACACCGAACGGTGTCGCCGATCTCGGAGGTTCTCGATGACGAAGGACAGCCACACACTACCGCGGAGGCGATCCCTTCTGGCCGTGGTCGCCGTGGTCGCGGCGCTGGCGCTGCCGGCGCTGGCACTGGCACTGAACAACACTGCCCTGTCGGCCGGTGCGACGGAGCCGGAGCCCGACGGTTCCGACATCCTGTCGAGCCGCTCGGCACTCCAGGCCGACGACGGGCGCAGGTACTGGGTGCAGAACCACCTGGACCAGGAGGTGCTGCGCCAGTCCGCCACCGGCGAATCCCCGCGCAAGGAGTACCTGCTGGTCTGGGCCGGCGACGTGAACGCGGCCGACAAGACCGGGTCGGACCTGACCACTCCACCGGGCTCGGTCGGCGGTGGCGTCGTCGGCGAGGACGAGAACGTCGGGCAGGATTTCCTGGCTGTCGTCGACGCGACGAAGGGCTCACCGACGTACGGCAAGGTCGTGAACACGGCCACCGTCGGACCTCTGGTGGAGAACGAGCCACACCACATGCAGTACGTCTGGCACAAGGGTCACATTATCTTCGCCGGCGGCCTGTACACCGACGTCACCTACGTGTTCGACGTGTCCAAGCTGCCCGCCCTCTCGCTCGAGGGTGTCAACCTGCCGACTGACACGCCCTGCGGGTCGGTGCCGGATGCCTACTGGGTGACCAACGACGGCAAGGCGTACGGCACCTACATGGGCGGCCCGAACCTGCCGGGGCCGTGCGAGTACACGGACGGCTCGGTACGGGTCGGCAACGGGTTCGGCGGCAGCCCGGGCGAGCTGGTGCGACTGGACGAGAACGGCCAGACCATCAGCGAGGCGCCCGCCGCCGGCGAGCACGCCGAGACGGCACAGCGGTGCGACAACATCCCGGCTCTGCCTGAGCCCACGTGCGCGAACCCGCACGGCATCCAGGCCCGCGAGGATCTGGACACCCTGATCACCAGCGACTACAACGAACCGCGCAACATCATCCTCAACCCGGTGCAGGCGCCATCGTCCTACCTGCGGCGCCCCACGGTGCGCACGTGGGACATCTCCGAGCGCGACCGGCCGAAGCTGAAGAGCGTGTCCTTCCTGCCCGACGGTCCACGCAAGGGCGTGCTCGACCACCACGAGGAGCCCCGGGCGGCCATGGAGACCACCGTCACGAACCAGCCTGGGCACAAGGGTGCATTCGCCTCGACGATGCAGGGTGGCGCCATCTACTACTCGCCCGACATCACCGCGAACCAGCCGGAGTGGCGGGAGGTCTTCGACCTGACCACCTCCAACAGGCAGCTCGACCCGTCGAGCACCTACTACGGGGGTGGCAGCAACGGCGGCTGGGTGCAGACCAGCTTCGACGACCGCTACCTGTACCACGCCGTCGGGGGACGGCCAGAGGGCAGCACGGCCGAGGACGACGCCGGATCGCCGAGCTACATCCTCGCCCTCAACATCCGCAAGCTGCTCGCGTCGGGCGAGCAGCCGCAATGCTCGATCGACACGCTGTCCGAGGTCACCGCGGGTGGTCAGGAGAGCGACTGCCCTGCCGTCGCCGACATCCTGCCCGCTCCCGGCGGACCGCATTGGGGCGCTCTGGACAACCTGCGGCTCGGTTCCGACGGCTACTACCACGAGACCGACACCCCGCAGCGGCTGGCGTACTCGAACTACTTCGTGGCACGTACGGGGCTCGACGGCGACCACCGGGTCTGCCTCGCCGACCTGGGGACGGACGGCAGGATGAGCGCCGACCAGTCCTTCGTCGACGAGTTCACCGGCACGTCGTGCCTGGACTTCGACCGGGAGTCCTGGCCGCACGGCGACGTCGGGCCGGCGAAGCCACACTCGATGCTCTTCGTCACCGCCGATGAGGACATCCGCTGACGTCACCGCGAGCAGGGCCCGTTGCGCACTGGCCCTGCTCGCGGTGGGAGCACTCGCCCTGGCGTCGACCAGCTGTGGTGCCGCGACCCACCCTGCGCAGGCGCCTCGTCCCGACGGCTCGGCTCACCACGGGCTCCATCACGCCGCACGCGCGACACACGGGGGGCCGGTCGTCCTGGAGCGCGACCTGCGCCCGGGACAGCCGGCCGTGCAGTCGCTGGTACACGACCGGACGAGGTTCACCGTGGCGGTCAACCCTGCCCGGCCCGGGTGGAACCTCGTCCGTGTCGACGTGACGCCGCTGCCCGGTGGGCACGACCCACGTGGACACCGTGCAGGTGGACACCGCGCGACGCACGCCCACGCCGGCCATTCCTCGGGGCAAGCCGCCGACGAGGCAGCTCCGCGGGTCGGCACCGAC
Source organism: Nocardioidaceae bacterium (assembly GCA_050699155.1). Classification (GTDB taxonomy): domain Bacteria; phylum Actinomycetota; class Actinomycetes; order Propionibacteriales; family Nocardioidaceae; genus JBOHDD01. Next base: position 558 of record JBOHDD010000078.1, on the reverse strand, counting down.
GCGTCGAACCTGGTGCCGGCCCGCCGCCGACCCGGAGCCTCGGGGCGGTGGGCACGGGTGTGGCTGCCGGCCGGCGACAGCAGGCTGTTGGTCTCGCACGGTCCGGAACACCGGATCCCGTTCGCCGTCGATACCGGTGAGCGCACAGGCACCGGGGAGGGGGACGCGACGGTGTCCGGGCCGGACGGACCGGAGTGCCTGGCCAAAGCGGTCGGCGCGCTCCTCGCGGGAGGGCATCCCGAAGGCAGCTCGTGTCCTGCCGAACGGCTGCAGTCGAAGGACGAGCAGGCGCTGCGGGCCATGGTGGGCGTACTGGACACCCGGGGCTACCGGACCCTTGCCGTACTCGGCGACGCATCCACGCGCAGCCGCAGTGCGCGGCGACTGTTACGTCGGTCGGCCGAGCAGCACGGGCTGCGGGTGGTCCGGCCGACCCGAGCCCGTGGCAGCGCAACCTCGGCTCTGGTCGCGGTCTCCGGTTGGCAGACGACCGGCCGGTTCCTGGCCGGTGTGGCAGACGACCAGCGGGCACGCCCGCTCTACACCGGCGGCATCTGG
>JBOHDD010000077.1:0-2107 GCA_050699155.1 Nocardioidaceae bacterium | reverse complement strand
GGTCCCCTGCAACGAACCTAACGTTGCAGGGGACCCCCGCAACGAAAAGAGAGCCGGCTCAGTCGGGGACGTTGCCCTCGAGTACGTCGTCGGCGTCGACGATGCGGTAGGCGTATCCCTGCTCGGCCAGGAACCGCTGCCGGTGCTGGGCGAAGTCGGCGTCGACGGTGTCGCGCGACACCACGGCGTAGAACCGCGCGGACCGCTTGTCCGCCTTCGGACGCAGCAGACGGCCGAGCCGCTGGGCCTCCTCCTGGCGGGATCCGAACGTGCCCGACACCTGGATGGCGACGCTGGCCTCCGGCAGGTCGATCGAGAAGTTCGCCACCTTGCTCACCACGAGCAGGGAGATCTCACCGGCACGGAACGCCGCGAACAGCCGTTGGCGCTCCTTGACGGTGGTGTCGCCCTTGACCACCGGCGCGGCCAGCATCTCGCCGAGGTCGTCGAGCTGGTCGATGTACTGGCCGATCACCAGGGTGGGGTCGCCGCGATGCTGGTCGACCAGGGTGGCGACCACATGGTTCTTGCCGTCGGTGCTCGCGGCCAGCCGGTAGCGCTCCTCGGGCTCGAGGGCGGAGTAGGCGAGACGCTCGTGGTCGGTCAGCGTCACCCGCACCTCGACGCAGTCCGCGGGCGCGAGCCAGCCCTGCGCCTCGATGTCCTTCCACGGTGCGTCGTAGCGCTTGGGCCAGATCAACGAGAACACGTCGGCCTCGCGGCCGTCCTCACGGACCAGCGTCGCCGTCAGGCCGACCCGTCGCCGGGCCTGCAGGTCCGCGGTCAGCCGGAAGATCGGCGCCGGCAGCAGGTGCACCTCGTCGTACACGATCAGCCCCCAGTCGCGCGCGTCGAACAGCTCGAGGTGTCCGTACACGCCCTTCCGCCGCGAGGTCATCACCTGGTACGTCGCGATCGTCACCGGCCGGATCTCCTTGCGTGCACCGGAGTACTCCCCGATCTCGTCCTCGGTCAGCGATGTCCGCTGCAGCAGCTCATCCTTCCACTGCCGCGCCGCCACCGTGTTCGTGACCAGGATCAGGGTCGTCGCCTGCGCGTGTGCCATCGCGGCCGCGCCGACCAGCGTCTTGCCCGCGCCGCAGGGGAGCACGACGACACCCGAGCCGCCGTGCCAGAACGAGTCGGCAGCCTCCTGCTGGTAGGGACGCAGCGACCAGCCGTCCTCCCGCAGTGCGATCGCGTGCGCCTCGCCGTCGACGTACCCAGCGAGGTCCTCGGCGGGCCAGCCGAGCTTCAGCAGCGCCTGCTTGATGTTGCCGCGTTCGGAGGGGTGCACCAGCACCGAGTGGTCGTCGATCCGCTCGCCGACCATCGGCTTGACCCGCTTGCTGCGCAGGACCTCCTCCAGCACCGGGCGGTCGGTGGTCGACAGCACCAGCCCACGGGTCGGGTGCTTGTGCAGCTGGAGACGGCCGAAGCGGGCCATCGTCTCGGCGACGTCCACCAGCAGCGAGTGCGGGACGGAGTAGCGGGAGAACTCCAGCAGCGTGTCCACGACCTGCTCGGCGTCGTGGCCCGCAGCGCGCGCGTTCCACAGCCCGAGCGGGGTGAGCCGGTAGGTGTGGATGTGCTCCGGGCTGCGTTCGAGCTCGGCGAACGGCGCGATGGCCTTCCGGCAGTCGACCGCCCGAGGGTTGTCCACCTCGAGCAGGAGCGTCTTGTCCGACTGGACGATCAGCGGGCCGTCGTTCACGCCTGCACCCCGTCCAGGTTGTCAGCAGAGTCCACCTGCCGATCCTACGGGTCGGCCACAACACCTCACCCGGTCAGCGAGACGGTGCTGATGCGGTGCACCGCGAACGTCCGGGTGTCGTCCGCGCGGTGGTCGTACGCCGTGAGCCAGCCGCCCTCCACCCGCAACGGGTCGACCAGGCGCTCGGTGTGCCCTCCGTCGCGGTCGACGTAGGCCAGCCAGACGGTGGCCCCCGCCTCGGCCGCCTCCCGCAGCTGCGCGAGCGCGGTCGTCGAGGCGGTCCTGGCCAGGCGACCGCTGCCGCTGTCCGGCCGGGACCGCGCCGCCCGGTCGCCGGCACGGATCGCCGTCACGGCGCGGTCGAGATCCCGCTCGCGCGGTGTGGGTACGTCG
>JBOHDD010000076.1:0-4165 GCA_050699155.1 Nocardioidaceae bacterium | reverse complement strand
GAGCGAGTCCGCGTTCATCGAGGCTCTCGAACGTCTCCCAGGCTCCTACGACGCGGTCAGCATCCGCGAACATGCGCGCAAGTTCAGCCCGGAGACGTTCCAGAGCACAATCAGCGAGCGGGTGGGTCGGCTCACGTCGTCGACGATACGCGGAGCCGGTCGGTCGGACGCCCAGCTCTCTACCAGTCAGGAGCACAGCTGAGGAGGCTTCATGTGGTCTGCTCGATGCAGTCGAGCACCGCTCGCACCTGAGACTGCCAGGAGAACCTGGCTGCCCTCTCGAGTCCCCTGTGCTGCAGCTCCTGCCAGACGTCGGCGTTGCCCATCGCCAGGCGCACCTGGCCAACGATCGAGTCGACGTCTGCAGGATCACAGTAGAGGGCTGCTTCGCCACAGCGCTCTCGAAGGCTCGGGATGTCGGCAGCGATGACGGGGCAACCACAGCTCATCGCTTCAACGGGCGGCAAGGGTGAGGCCTCGTAGAAGGACGGGAACACGAACACGCTCGCCCGGCGGTATTCGGCCTCGATCTCGTCTGCGTCGTTGATCTGCCCTCGGAAGTGGATACGGTCGGCCAGCTCCGGTGAGACATCCAGCCCGATCTGCTCGAAGCTCGACCCTGTTGCTCCGACGAAGACGAACTCCATGTCTCCGTCCCGCACGAGCTCCACGGCCGTGCGCGCCAGCCCTTCGGCATTCTTCCGTCTCGTCAAGGAGCCGACATAGAGGCAACGGCGCTCGCGAGCGGTGCGGGACGGTACGTCGGGCGCACCCGCATCGCGCGAGCCGGGTGTGTCCGCGACGCGCGCAGCCGCGGCCCCCTCGCCGCCGCCGTTCTGAGCGGCGACGAGGCGATCGGGGCCGATCAGGCGGCCGTAGCGGCTCTGGACGGCAGTCGCCTCGCTGAGGGAGACGGTGAAGACCCGCCGGGACCTGGCAAGGACGATCGGAACCACGGCGTTGTAGACGGCTCTGAAGCTGCGGCTGTAGGCGCTCGGAAAGTACTTGTACGAAAGGTCATGGACCATCGTGTAGACGCGCGCACGCGGCCTGAGCAGGAGAGCAACGGGTGCAAGGTTGCCTAGGCAGAGCAGCGGTGCCGAGCCGACCAGTGCGGGAAGCTCGAGCTGTTCCCAGGCATGTCCAGACAACCGGCCCACCCGACGGAGTCTGACTGCCTTGAGGGTGAGCGTGGACACGAGTCTTCCCTTGGCCGGTGCCACGAGGTCGACCTCCAGCCCGGGATACTCGCCCTCGGCCAGCAGGGTGTCCAGCGCGCTCACGAACTCGATCGCCACCTTCTGCACACCGGTGACGTCCTGAAGCAGGAAGCGCCCGTTCAGGATGAGGCGCATCAGTGCGCGGGCTCGCAGCGACCGTAGTCGTCCTCGAGCCGAACGATGTCGTCCTCACCGGTGTAGTCGCCGCGCTGGACCTCGACGATCACCAGCTCCTCGGTGCCGTCGTTGGCGAGTCGGTGCTTCGCGCCCAGCGGCACGTCCACCGACTCCCCCGGCCCCGCTGTGACCATCTCGCCGTCGATGGTGCACGCGGCCATGCCGGAGACCACGACCCAGTGCTCTGAACGGTGTGCGTGGGTCTGGTAGGAGAGGCGACGACCCGGCTTCACGTGGATGCGCTTGATCTTGTATCCGTCGTTGACGTCGATGACGTGCCACGACCCCCACGGACGCACTTCAGACTCGAGTTCCACGACGACCTCTCTCCCAGCCCATGTCGCGTCCCAGGCGCTCGTAGAGGGCCTCGTTGTAGGGACGGTAGTACTCGGCCAGACGGTCTCTGGTGCGCGGGTCGATGGGCGGCTTCGACCGCTCGTTGTAGGTCTTCATGTCGGTACCTGGCCAGATGCGCAGCCCGAGGAACCTCTGCACCGTCTCGAAGACCCCGGCCGGGTCGGAGTACATGTCCTCCCCGCGCAGCACCAGGACCTGCTCACTCGGGAACGTGTCCAGCCACGTCTTCAGGTGTTCCAGGTAGCGGCCGCGAGACAGGTACGTGAACTGGTCGTGCGCCAAGGAGTAGTACAACGGGTCGTTGACAAGCCGGTCGTTGTCGACGTCGGCCAACCGCTCGCCCTCGGCCGTCATGGCTTCCTCGAAGGTCGGGAGCTTCTCGGTGCCGGCCGCGACCCTGTCCCAGTAGTTCGAGTACGCGCGCGACACCGGGTTGCGCAGGACCGCGATGATCTTCGCGTCCGGTACGACGGACCGGGCGCGGGCGGCCGCCGCCGGGTGGAACATGTAGTACGGGCTGGCCTCACCGACGATAGCCCCCGCCTGCCGTGCACGAACCCGCTCGGTCGGGAAGTGACCGCGGTACCACGCGACGCCCTTGCCGAAGTTGATGTCGAAGAAGTGCGGGCTCTTCAGTGGCTGGAACGGCGGGAACATCCGCAGGTTGTCCGGGTGCTGCAGCAGCCAGTTCGTCAGTGACGAGGTTCCCCCCTTCTTCGCGCCGATGATGAGGTAGTCGGGCAAGGGTCGACGCGCTGCCGTCGCCTTGCCGTACGCACGCACCGACGAGCGCACCGCGAGCTGGGCGAAGCGTGGCGTCCTCCGTCGCAGGGCGTCCACGGTGCGGGGCATCTCGACACCACGGACGGGCTGAGCGGTCTGAGACATGCGAAAGAAACCCCCCTGGCACGGGCAGTCGTCGCCCGCAGTTGTCTCGTCTGGACCTGGTTCAGACGCTTTGACGCGCTTCTCAGTCTAGGGCGGGGCTCGTTGGACGGGCAGGAAAACGCCGACTCTGTCGCGCTACTGGGGCCCGACCGCGCGCATGCTCCGCGCCGTCGCGGCGACCGCACCCACGAGCAGCACCGCGACCACACCCAGAATCCCCAGCACGAGGCCGATGAGAGCGGCCTCCGCCATCGCGCCTGCAACCAGCACCGCGATGCCCTGGCCGATCTGGATGACGGCGTTGCCCAGACCGAAGACCCGACCACGTGCCGACGACGGGATCGACTTGGCGACCAGCGACTGGATCGCGGTCAGGTAGCCCAGGCTGCCGCCGGCCAGTGTCAGCAGTATGACGACCGGTACCGGGGAGCCGGTGAGGTAGTCCGAGAGGCCGCTCAGCGCGACGAGCAGGCCACAGCCGACCGCGCACGGGTAGATGAGCTGCCGCTGTCGCTCCAACGGCTGCCGCCCGAAGTACGCGAAGCCGAACACGTTGCCCAGGGGTGCCGTCGCCATGATGATCCCCGCGAGCATGGTGCCGCCGCCGAGCTGGTCGGCCCACGGGACCGCCAGTCCCTCGGAGACCACGACGATGCCGGGCCCCAGGGCGAGCAGCGCGAACCATCCCCGCATGCCCGGCGTCTGTGCGACGATCCGCAGACCCTCGAGGGTCGACGCCCAGACCGCAGGTCGCTCGCCTTCCGCGGCCCACGGCTGGGGGCGGCGCCGGACGAAGATGAGGATCAGCACGGCCGAGGCCAGGTACGACACCGCGTTGAGCGCCAGCGCGGACGGTGGACCCGTGAGGGCGACGATCACACCGCCCAGCAGGAAGCCACCGACCTGGAGGGCCTGCCGGGTCCCCGCGACCAGAGCGTTGCCGACCGGGAACCGGTCCTCATCGAGGATGTCGGCCAGGGTTGCGAGCCGGGCTGCGCCGAACGGGATCTGGAAGATCTCGATCCCGAACAGGATGACCAGCAGCAGGGGCAGCGGCATCCCGGGGATGACGAGCAGCATGACCAGCAGGCAGCGGAGCACGTCGGTGAGCACCAGCAGTGGCTTGCGGGGGAAACGGTCCGCGATCGTGGCGAGCACCGGAGCGAACAGGTACGGCGCGAAGCTGATCGCGAACGCCGCGGCGGTGAGTCCCGGTGAGTTGGTGCGGTTGTAGACCAGGGCCGCGACCGCGATCTTGGCGAGGTAGTTGCCTACCATCGACAGCACGTCTGCGACCCACATGCCGCTGAACTCGCGGTCTCGGAAGAGGTCGCGATAACGCACCGTAGCCTGCCCTGCGCCATCGGTCACCCGGGCAATGATGTCGTACGATGCCCGAAGTGTCTTGTCCGACCCTGGTTTGCTGTGGATCGAGCAGCGCGAGAGGGTGGGGCGCGTGACCGACATGCTGACCCCTCCGGCGGGGATCGAGGCCGACGACCATCTGCTCGCCCGCTGGACGG
>JBOHDD010000075.1:0-4959 GCA_050699155.1 Nocardioidaceae bacterium | reverse complement strand
CTCCGCGAGGCGACGCGCGACGACCCGCCCCTCGTGGATGAAGACGATGTCGTCGCTGACACTCAGCAGCTCGGCGGGCTCGTCGGAGATGACCAGCAGGGAGGTACCCTCATCCGCCACCTGCCGGATCAGGTCGTGGATGTATGCCCTGGACCCCACGTCCACCCCGACGGTCGGGTTGTTCAGGACGATCACCTCGGGTCCGGGAGCAAGTGCCCTGGCGAGCAGCGCTCGTTGCTGGTTGCCACCCGAAAGGGACGCGGCGGGATGGCCGACCGATGGTGTCTTGATCTTCAGGTCTGCGCGCGAGCGGTCCGCCACCTCGCTCATCTTCGCGCTAGACAACAGGCGCCCCGAACCGAGCGCCGCATCGAGGTTGCTGGTGACGACGTTGTCGGCGATGGACCAGTCCAGGAACAGGCCCTCGGTGAGTCGGTCGCCCGGGACGTACTGCAACCGACGGTCGTCACGCAGGTTCGACGCAACCGTTCCCCGGAATCGGATCTCGCCCCGCTCGGGCCGGATCAGACCCGAGAGCGCCAGCCCGATCTCGGTGCGCCCCGAGCCGACGAGGCCGGCCAGACCGAGGACCCTGCCCGGGTACAGGGCGAGGTCGATGCCGTGGAAGCGCGAGCTCAGCGTCAGATCGTGGGCCTCCAGGATCGGCCCGCCGGAGGGTTCCTTCGGTGTCTGACGGCGGGCGTTCTCCACCGTGTCTCCGATCATCAAGGACGCGATCCGGTCCTGGTCATACTCCGACGAGGGCCCAGAGGAGACGATTCGGCCATCGCGCAGCACCGTGACGTCGTCCGCGACCGACACGACCTCCCTCAGCTTGTGCGAGATGAAGATGAAGGACAGCCCCGACCCGCTCAGCGACCGCACGGTGCCGAGCAGCCGCTCGATCTCGTCATGCGTCAGTGCCGCCGTGGGCTCATCCATCAAGATGATGCGCGCATCCGACGAGACGGTACGGGCGATGGCCACCAGCTGCCGTTCGGCGGTCGAGAGGTCACCGAGCCGGGCGTACGGGTCGATGTCGAGACCCAGGGCCGCCAAGGACCGTTGCGCCTGCTCCCGCACGGATCGGGCACTGACTCTGCGCAGCAGCGGCGCATCCCCTTCGAAGACGAGATTCTCCGCGACTGTGAGGTTCGGAAAGAGCGCGAAGTCCTGGAAGATCACCCGCACGCCGTGCGCGATACTGATACGCGGCTCAATGCTGTCGATGACCTGGCCGTCGATGGCAACCGTCCCCGTGTCCGGGGCCACCACCCCGGCGATCACGTTGGTCAGCGTCGACTTGCCCGAACCGTTCTCACCGACCAGCCCGTGGACCGTGCCGGGACGAAGCGTCAGGTCGACATCCTGGAGCGCGATCACACTGCCGTAGCTCTTGGTCAGCCCACGCACCTCGACGGCGTACGGCACCTCACTCTCGTCGATGGCCCCATCGGCTGTCCCGGCATCAGAAGTCATACTCGTCGACGTTGTCCTCCGTGACGGTGATCCACGCCTTGTCGCCGTAGATGACCCTGCCCTCGGTCGAGATGTCCCGGTAGCCGGTGACACCGAGGTCCATGCCGTCCGTGACCTTCTTGCCGTCGATGATCGTTCGGGCGACGACGTTCATCGCGTATGCGGCGTCGGCCGGGTCCCAGAAGGTGATCAGGTCGATCGAGCCGTTCCCGAGGCCTCTGCGCGCGTCATTCGGCGTACTCGTACCGACAACGGAGACCTCGTCCTGAAGCCCGGCTTCCTGGACTGCCTGTCCCACCCCGACCACGTCGGTGGACGCCGACCCTTGGACGCCCTCGAGCTTCGGGTACGCGGAGAGCAGCTCCTGCATGCGCTCGTAGGCGATCTGCGAGTCGTCAGCGGTCTCGATGATGTCCCCGACCTGCTGCATCTTCGGGTAGTTCTGCTTCTGGTACGCGATGGCAGCCTTGACCCACTCCATATGGGTGGCTGAGCTGAGCGAACCCACCATGACGGCGTACTGGCCTTCCTCACCCATCCGTTGGGCCAGCTCCTTCATGAGATTTATCCCGTACTCCTCATTGCGGAAGGCCTCGACATCCCAGTGCGCGTTCTTGATGTCCGGCGCCTCGTGTGTGACCACGACGACGTCCTGGGCCATTGCCTCGCCGAGGACCGGCTCGACCGCGGCCGGCTGGAACGGGACAACGGCGAGCGACTCGACCCCCGAGGCAAGGAGATCCTCGATCACCCGCACCTGTGCGTTCGCGTCGGCCTGACCCGAACCCTGCATATAGGCCTCGACACTCTTGTGATCCCGGTCATAACGGTTGGTGCCCTCCTCCATCCGAGTGAACCAGGAGATGCCTGTCAGCTTCGGGACAGTCACAATCGTAGGCCCGTTTCCGCCGGCACCGCCGCCGGCGCCTTCCGGGTCGAGGCTTCCACACGCAGTGAGTCCCATCGAAGCGACAACGACAGTCGCCGCAACTCCAGCCACACGTCGCTTCGTCGAAAGTGTCCCCATCGGCCGTCTCCTCGTAGAGTTCAGTATTCGTCGGCAACGATCTCCACGAGCCGAAGGAAGGCAACGGAGCCAGGATCCTGGTGACCCACACTGCGCTCTCCCAACCAGCCCGCTCGTCCCCGCCTCGAAGGTCTCCCGGTCCCGTCTGCGACCGCTTGCTCCGCGGCCCGGACGACGTCCCGAGCCACGGTCTGGTGCGGTCGGTCCGTGTGAGACTCCAGGACGTCGGCCACGGCGGCGATGACGTCGACCACCGTCTTGTCCCCGATTTCGGCTCCCCCGCGTTGCACGACGCGCTCGAGCAGTGCGCGGTTGGCCACCGCGAGCTGTGCGGTCGAGAGCTTCGACTCGACGGCCACGGCCTGGGCGGCCGCAACCAGACCGCCGCCCACAAGGGCCGCGAAGGTGGAGGGGTTCGCACTCGCGAAGGCCGCACCCGCCGCCTTGAATATCTCGCTGGGATGGGCAGCGCTCGGAAGGGCCTCGACGGCCTCCCGCACGGCCCGTGAACCGCTCGCCACGGTGATGCCGAGATCGCCGTCGCCGAGTGCGGCATCGAGTCCCCGCAGCTCATCGGCGTACCGTGGCAGTCGCTCGGAAACAGCAAGGACGACGGCACGCAGGCGCCCCGGCTCCGGCGTGGTGCGGATCGCGGCGGGCTGAGCTTCCGGCGGCTGGAGCGGCTGACCCCCCTGGGCGACCACGACATCGCTCGCAGCCGGCTCCATGGCTCCCTGGGTGAAGAAGGGAGAGCGGGCGGGGGCATCGAGAAGGTCGGCGAGCTCGTCATCGAGATGAAGAATCGACAGTGAGGCCCCCGCCATCTCCAGGCTGGTCACATACTCGCCGATGTACTTGCGGTGAATGGTCACGCCACGTTCGTCCAGAACCTGGTGAGCGCGGCGATAGATCAGGTACAGCTCCTCCAACGGGGTGGCACCCAGCCCGTTGACGAGCACCGCAACGCGGTCACCGGCACCGACCTCGAGCTCGGCGAACAGCTCCGCCAGGAGCCGATCGGTGATGGCGTCGGCCGGCTCCAGTGCGCCACGGTGGTTGCCGGGCTCGCCGTGGATGCCGATACCGATCTCCATCTCGCCCTCGTCAAGGGTGAACGTCGGCTCGCCCGCCGCGGGCAGAATCGTCGGCGACAGACCGACACCCATGGTGCGGGTGCGTTCCACAGTGCGCTGAGCGGTCTCGGTGACAGTGTCCAGATCATCTCCGCGGTCGGCAGCCGCCCCGGCGGTCTTGTAGGCGAAGACCAGTCCAGCAACACCTCGGCGGGTTTCGGCGCGGTCTCGCGGCGCGGACATGACATCGTCCGTCCCCAGCACCGTTGTCGTGCGGATCCCGTCCATCGCGGCGAGGTCCGACGCGATGTCGAAGTTGTACACGTCACCGCCGTAGTTGCCGAACAGGTGGAGCACGCCGGCGCCACCGGCACTGGCGACGGTTGCGGCGTAGACCTGCTCCGGGGAGGGGGACGAGAAGACATTGCCGATCGCAACACCCGAGGCCAGCCCGCGTCCGACGTACCCGAGGAAGAAGGGGAAGTGCCCGGAACCGCCGCCGGTGACGATGCCGACCCTGCCACCAGTCCCCGCGTCGGCCCGCACCAGGGCCCGACGGTCCGCCGAGACAGGTCGAAACTCGTCGCCGTGGGCCAACAACAGGCCGTCGACCACCTCGTCGACGAAGTCAGCCGGGTCGTTGATGATCTTCTTCAAGGAACGCCGCTCCCTACAGGACTCTGGAGACGGCCCCCCATCATTCTTCTCGTGTCCAACCCGGTCAAGCCGGCGGTTGTCATGTCAGGTTGCTCGAAACCGTATCGGCGGGTCGACCCTGACCTCGGCCTTCTCGAACCCGGCGGAATGCAGACGGTCAGGCAGTGTGCTGGGATCCAGCACCGTCTTCGTGTCGCGTACATGCAGGAAGCGGAACCCAAGGCTTCTGCCGACGCTGTCGGAGCCGATGAAGACACCGCCCGGGCGAAGCACCCGCCGCGCCTCGGCGAAGATCCGGTCCTGCAGCTGGGATGTCGGCACGTGATGGAGCATGGTGAAGCACACAACGGCGCTGAAACTGTCATCCGCGAAGGGCATCAGCGAGGCGTCGCCCTGGCGAACCGCGACGCTGGTGCCGGCAAAGCGCACCTCGAGCGGCTGGGCGAAGGCGGCATCGATCTCGAGGACGGTCAGCCGGTCGACAAGTGGAGCCAGGACGTCGGTGGTCCGACCCGGGCCGGGCCCCACCTCGAGCACGTCCTCACCGAGATCGGTGTCGGCGATGGTGCCGGGCACGAGCTCCTCGCGAACGTATCGTGACCAGCCCGGTCGCGCGCAGTACCAGTGGTGGAGGCGATTCATGAGCCCTCACCCTATGCCCGTCGACGCCGGGGGCGTGGAATATTGACCCCCATGACCGACCCGACCGACACCGCGACCGCC
>JBOHDD010000074.1:0-6180 GCA_050699155.1 Nocardioidaceae bacterium | reverse complement strand
TCTGCTGAGGTCGAGCGGGCGCTGGGCGGACTCCGTGGTCATGGTGCTCGCCGACCACGCGATGGACTGGTCGCATCCACACCGGATGGTCAGCCTGATGCCGGTGCTCGAGGACGACCCGATGCTGACCGGTCGGGTGCAGGTCGCGCAGAACGGCGGCGCCCACCTGCTGTACTGGACCGGCCCGTCCGCAGGGCGCGAAGCCGCCGTACGCCGGATGCGCTCCCTGGTCGCCGACGTGCCCGGGGTGCTGTCCGTGCATGTTCCCGGTGTGCTGGGCCTGGGCGCCCGGGCCGGTGACCTGGTGGTCTACTGCCGGGCGGGATGGCGGTTCAGCGACCCGCAGCAGGTGTCCAACCCGATCCCGGGCACCCACGGACATCCGGCTACCGCACCCATCCCGTTCTTCATCGCCGGTGGTTCGCCGAGGGTGCGGCCCGGAGAGGTGTCGAGCCGGCCGGTGAGCACGGTCGACGTCGCACCGACTGTCGGTTCGGTCCTCGGGCTGTCCGCGCCCGTGGCCGGCTACGACGGCGCTGCTCTGCTCTGACTCCCGTCCCGGTGGGGGCTCCTGGTAGGCATCCGGCCCGTCGTGGGGGCCCTGGGTACGCCTCCCGTTCGTCGCGGGGGTCCCCTGCACCGTTAGGTTCGTCTCGGGGGACCCCCGCAACGAAAAGGCGTCGTACCAGCGGTACCCATGGGCGGCTTTAGGTGCGACTGCGGCGTGCTCGTGACCTTGCTTCCACGCGCTCATCGTCGTACTCGCGCCTCGGGCGTGCTCCGACGCGGTCCAGCACGAGATTGGGGTGGCGTGCTACGAACGCCGTTCGTCGCGGGGGTCCCCTGCACCGCTAGGTTCGTCTCGGGGGACCCCCGCAACGAACAGGCTCGGCGGTACGGCGGACAGCAGGCGGCGCGCCTACCCGGGGAAACGGGCAGACGCGCCGGATGTGATGCTGGGTGGGCCTGACGGCGTCAGACGCGGCGCATGACGGCGACGACCTTGCCGAGGATGGTGGCGTTGTTGCCGTCGATGGGGTCGTAGGCGTCGTTGTGCGGCAGCAGCCAGACCCGGTTGCTCTTCCGCTGGAAGGTCTTCACCGTGGCCTCCTCGTCGAGCAGAGCGGCCACCATCTCGCCGTTCTCTGCGTCGGGCTGCTGCCGGACCACCACGAAGTCGCCGTCGCAGACCGCCGCGTCGACCATCGAGTCGCCCTTGACCTCGAGCATGAACAGCGTGCCCCCGCCGACCAGGGTCTTGGGCAGCGGCATGACCTCCTCGATCCGCTCCTCGGCCAGGATCGGGCCACCGGCGGCGATGCGCCCCACGACCGGCACATACGTGGCGTCGGGACGCAGGTCACCGATGCCGGTCTCGTCGAGGTCGGGCTGGCCGACGGGACCGGCCTGCGGCGACGCGGTGGTCTCCACCGGGCTGTCGGGGTGCAGGATCTCCAGCGCCCGGGGGCGGTTGGGGTCGCGGCGGATGAAGCCCTTGGACTGCAGCGAGCGCAGCTGGTGGGACACGCTCGAGGAGCTGGTCAGTCCCACTGACTCGCCGATCTCCCGCATGCTCGGCGGATACCCACGGCTCTGCACCGAGCTGCGGATCACGTCGAGCACGCGGCGTTGGCGCGGGGTCAGGCCCGACGCGTCCGGTGGACCGTCGGGCAGCTCGTGAACCTTGCTCTGGCCCTTGGCCTTCTTGGGCATGACCTCACCGCCTGCTTCTGTCGTGTGACCGAACGCCTTGCAGATGACGGTAGACGGGTCTGCCGACGGTTTCAAACACCTGTTCGAAGTGTGTCGCCGACGAGCCATCGCGATCGAGCTGGTGCGGCGAGGGTACGCCGTCGTCGTGACCGACGTCGCCGGCGATGCGGCCCGACGTACCGCGTTGGAGATCGGCGCCGCCGGCGGCCTGGTGCACGACGTACGTGACGAGTCCGCGCACCACCCGCTGGCGGCGACGGCGGCCCGGCACGGTCCGCTGAAGGTCTGGGTCAACAACGCCGGCGTCGGGTTCGACGGGTCGATCGACCGGCTGAGCCCGGAGCACATCCGCGCCCTGGTCGACGTCAACCCCACCGGAGTGGTCTGGGGTGCCGGGCAGCGGTCGCTGCCATGGACGCCGGTGGCGGCATCCTGGGCAGCCACCGGGTCGTGCGCACCCTCTCGGCCTGGCGCGGTGCCCTGATGCGCCTCTCCGCCGTCGCCCCCAGCCTGCGTAGCACCGGCTCGATCCGGATCATCAGGCGCAACGCGGCGACCGGTAGCGACCCTTCCGCATCCGGCGCCGCCCCTGCCGGCCGGCGGCACCCGCGAAGGACCGTCCACCGCACCGTCTGCCGACACTTCGTGGAGATCGGCAGCAGGAAGGTCGAACACGCATTCGAGGCGGTACGTGCTTCTGTCGGCCGGGTCATGTACAAAGGGAACATGCGTTCGATCGAACAGCCATTCGACTCGACCTCTCGTGGCGGGTCGGACTGTCGGTGGGCGCCGATAGGACTCTGCACAGGCACACGTCAGCACGCACGTCACCGTTCCCGGAGCGACCGGGGCGGCATCGGGAGGTTCACCAGATGAGCAGCATCGCACTCGCGCAGACCCCGACCCGGCCCTGTGACGGTCAAGGTGCCCGGGCCGGCAACCGTCCCGCCGGGCGGCTCGGCGGCGGCCCCGGCGACCTGCGGTTGACGCGCCGTGGTCGCCTGGTCGTGTTCCTGACCTTCCTGGCGGCTGCTCTGGGCGGCCTCGTGTTCGCGGTCGGCGGAGTCGCGACCGGCAGCGGAGAGCGCGGCGCGCCGGTCGCCGTGACGACGGTCCAGGTCGAGTCTGGCGACACCCTGTGGAGCATCGCGACCCGGGCCGCGCCCGGTGAGGACCCCCGCGACCTCATCGACGAGATCGAGGAGCTGAACTCCCTGAGTGGATCGCTCGAGGTCGGCACCGAGATCGCGGTGCCGGTGACCGACTGAGCGAAGGCTCAGGCGCCTTGGGCGATGAGTAGGTGCCAGATCTGACGCCTACTTGCTGGCGTGCGCCCACGCCGGCCCGTCGCATGCAGAACAGTGTCGTACGGGGGTTGACATCGGCCGCCATCGCGCTTCAGGGTTGCTGATGTAACCGCTTTCAGCAACCGGTTACATCGCGTGTCTCGGCAACGGTACGCCCTCGCGGCGGCTGTGGCGAGGCGGGACCTGAAGGGGACCGATGGAGAAGGACACCGTGCGCTCCACCGACGCCTCAGCGCACGACGGGCGCCGGGCCGGCCGCGCACGCCAGCGGGTGGTGGGCCAGCCCGACGGGGTGACCATCCGCGACGTCGCCAAGCACGCCGGTGTGTCCATCGCGACCGTCTCGCGTGCGCTGCGCGGCCACCAGAACGTCACCGAGGCCACCAGGGAGCGGGTGCTCGCCTCGGTCTCGGAGCTGAGGTTCACGCCCAGCCGGCTCGGGGTGTCCCTGGCCGAGCGACGGCACGCCGCGAACGGCATCGTCTTCCCCGACCTCTCCGGGCCGTACTACGCCGAGGTGGTGCTGGGCTACGAGCAGGTGGCCGCCGAGCTCGGCCGCTCGGTGCTCATCCTGTCCACACACGGACGCGACGCTGCCCGGGAGATGGTGATGGAGCTCGCCGGTCGCGTCGACGGTCTCGTCGTCCTCGGCCGTACCGTCAGCGACGACGTGGTGCGCGAGATCGCCGACCGGCGTACGCCGTTGGTGCTGCTGGCCCGACCCGCGATGGGATCCATCGACTCGGTGAACGCCGAGAACCTGGACAGCGCCGGAGTGCTGGCCCGCCACCTGGTCGCCGACGGGCACCGCCGGCTGGTCTTCGTCGGTGACCCGCACAGCTCGCCCGACATCGGTGAGCGTTGGCAGGGGATCTGCACCGCGCTCACCGAGGACGGGTTCGCGAACCCCGAGCAGGTCTCGCCCCCGGGGTTCGGGGAGGACGCCGGCAGCGAGGTGGCTCGTCGGCTTCTGGACGCGGGGCTGCCGGACGCCGTCGTCTGCGCCAACGACGAGCTGGCGCTCGGCGTGCTCAGCGAGCTGCGCACGGCCGGGGTCGACGTACCCCACGAGGTGGCGGTGACCGGGTGGGACGACGTGATGGCCGC
Organism: Nocardioidaceae bacterium; assembly: GCA_050699155.1. GTDB lineage: Bacteria > Actinomycetota > Actinomycetes > Propionibacteriales > Nocardioidaceae > JBOHDD01. The sequence goes on along the minus strand of JBOHDD010000074.1, from coordinate 2,053 downwards.
CCGCTACGCCGGCCTCACCACCGTGCGGCAGCCGATGCGCGAGCTCGGAGCCACCGCGGCGCAGGCGCTCGACGTCCGCATCGGCGGTGACCGCGGCCAGGCACGCCATCAGGTGCTTCCGACTCAGCTGGTCGTCCGGGCCAGCTGCGCCAACCACGAGTAGGACCAGGAGATCACGATGAGAAGACCCGTCAGGACCGCCACGGCGGTCGCGGTCGCGGCACTCGCACTGGCGGCCTGTGGCCGCACTGCCGACACCGGGGGGTCTGGGCAGCCGCAGGGGGGTGAGGCGGTCTCCGGTGGTCCGGCGACCGGGACCGTCGAGGTGTGGGCGATGGGCACCGAGGGGGAGGCGCTCGGTGACTTCGCCGAGGCCTTCGAGAAGCAGAACCCGAAGGTCGACGTCAAGGTCACCGCAGTGCCGTGGGAGGCCGCGTACGACAAGCTCGCCACGGCCATCGCCGCCGGCCAGACGCCCGACGTCAGCCTGATCGGCACCACCTGGATGGGTGAGTTCGCCGAGGCCGACGGGCTGGCGCCCACACCGAAGGGGCTCGTCGACGAGTCGTCGTTCTTCCCTGGTGCCTGGGACTCGACGGTGGTCAACGGCACGTCGTACGGCGTCCCGTGGTACGTCGACACGAGGGCGCTCTTCTACCGCAGCGACATGGCGAGCAAGGCGGGATGGAGCGAGCCGCCGAAGTCCTGGGACGAGCTGCAGCAGTTCGCCAGCGACCTGCAGAGCAAGGGAGGCGCGCAGCACGGCATCTACCTGCAGCCCGGCCAGACCGGCTCCTGGCAGCAGGTCCTGCCGTTCGCCTGGTCCAACGGCGCGCAGATGTACGACGGTGAGCAGTACACCTTCGACACACCCGAGGCGACCGAGGCTCTCGAGTACTACACGTCGTTCTACGACAAGGGCCTATCACCCGCGCGAATGCTCGACCCCGGCGCCCTCGAGCAGGGCTTCGTCGACGGCACGTACGGGTCGTTCATCAACGGGCCCTGGTACACCGGCCTGATCGAGGACATCGGCGGCCAGGAGATCGCAGGCAAGATCGGTGTCGCGCCGCTGCCGTCGCCCGACGGCGGCGGCATGGGCAAGTCGTTCGTCGGCGGCGGCAACATGTCCGTCTTCAGCACCGCGGACAACAAGGAGGCCGCCTGGAAGTTCGTCGCCTGGCTGGCCGAGCCCGACGTGCAGCAGGACTGGTACGAGACCGTCGGCGGTCTGCCCAGCGTGGAGGCCGCATGGGACAGCGGAGAGCTTGCGAGCGACCCGCGCCTGTCCGTCTTCGGTGAGCAGCTGAACCACACCGTGGCGCCGCCGGCGGTGCCGACCTGGGAGCAGGTGGCCGCGGTGCTCGACAGTGACATCGAGAAGGCCGTGCGCGGCGGCGTGCCGGCCGGCGAGGCGCTGTCGCACGCACAGCAGCGGGCAGAGTCCATCGGCACCGGCTTCTGAGCCAGGAGATGGCCACCATCCCGGCACCGGGGAGGACCGTCACCCGGCGGCCCTCCCCGATGGCCCGGCGCCAGGCGAGGGCGGCCTGGATGCTGGCCCTGCCGTTCGTCCTGCTGTTCGTCGTCTTCACCGCGTGGCCGGTGCTGTCGTCGCTGATGATGAGCTTCACCGACCTGCGCAGTACGGACGTGCAGACACCGTTCGCGGTGGAGCCGATCGGCTTCGAGAACTACACCCGGCTGCTGTCGGACCCGTTGTTCCACACGGTGGCGGTCAACACCGCCTTCTACGTGATCGGCGGCGTACCGCTGACCATGGGGCTCGCCCTGGCGGCCGCGGTCGGGCTCAACGGCATCCGACGGCTGCGCGGGTTCTTCCGCACCGGCTACTACGCGCCGGTGGTGAGCAGCATCGTCGCCGTCGCCGTGGTGTGGCGATTCCTGCTGCAGCCGGAGTCCGGGCTGATCGACCGCCTGCTCGGACTGGTCGGCCTCAGCGGTGTCGACTGGCTCAACTCGACGACGTGGGCGTTGCCGACCCTGATCGTGATGGCTGCGTGGCGCAACCTCGGCTTCCTGATGGTGATCT
>JBOHDD010000073.1:0-5449 GCA_050699155.1 Nocardioidaceae bacterium | reverse complement strand
GCCCACCGGGTACCAGAGCATGTCCGCGCCGTAGGCCAGCACCAGGCCGGCCACACCGAGGAAGGAGCCCGCGGAGAGGTACTCGCCGCCGATCGCGGAGGCGTTCCACAGTGGACCGACCGACCTGGAGGCGACATAGAAGTCGCTGGTGGTGCGGCTGAACCGGAGCCCGAGCGCGCCGATGCCCAGAGTCGCCGCGGCGACGAGCGCCACCGCGATGATGCTCAGAGTGGTGTTCACGAGCGTTCGACCAGGTCGGAGAACTCGCGCTCGGTGCGTTCGGCCTGCCGTACGTAGAACCAGCCCAGCCCGACCAGAGCGGGGTAGACGACTCCGCCCAGCAGCAGCCAGGGCAGCGGGATGCCGAGGGCCGTCACATGCCGCAGGTCAGGAACCAGCGCGAACAGTGCCGGGAGCCCGCCGATCAGAACCGCCACCACCCCGAGCACGACCAGGGCGAGCCGGATCTGCGTCGCCATCAGGGAGCGCATGTAGACCTCGCCCATCTCGGTCTGCGCGTCGATCTCATGGGTCACGGTCACCCGGCGCCGGCGGGCGGCCGTGGCCTGCGGACTGGTGACACGAACCCTTCGCGGGGTCTGCTCATCACTCATCGACGGCTCACGGGCGCGACGGCTTCGTCTGCCGGACCAGCACGTCCCGCAGGGTGCGGGTGTGCCGCCTGGCCACCTGCAGCACCGTGTCGCCGACGGCGACGGTGCAGCGGCCGGACTCCATCCGCACCTCGTCGATGTGGCCGGTCGAGACCAGCAGGCTGCGGTGGATGCGCAGGAAGCCCGCGTCCGCCCAGCTCTCCTCCAGGGTGCTGAGAGGGATGCGGACGAGGTGGCTGCCGGTGGCGGTGTGCAAGCGGGCGTAGTCCCCCTGTGCCTCGACGTACATGATCTCGCTGCGGTTGACGAAGCGCGTCACCCCACCGAGCTCGACGGCGATGGTCTCGTCCTTCGCGTCGCCGAGATGCTCGGAGGTGGCATCCACGACCCGGCCGATGGCATCGGCGAGCCGGTCGTCGCGCACCGGCTTGAGCAGGTAGTCGACAGCGGCGAGCTCGAACGCCTCCACGGCGTGGTCGTCGTGCGCGGTGACGAACACGACCGGGGTGGGAGTCCGGAAGCGGGCCAGCACGCGGGCGAGGTCGAGCCCGGACAGGCCGGGCATCGCGACATCCAGGAAGAGCGCCTCGACGGGGTTGTCGTCCTCGAGCAGGCGCAGTGCCTCGTCGCCGGACGACGCCGTCAGCACCTCGCCGATGCGCGGGTCGTGCCCGAGCAGGTACGACAGCTCCTCCAGCGCCGGCGGCTCGTCGTCGACCACCAGCACCCGCAGGGGCCTGCCGGACGACTTCGCAGCGGGCTGGCCGTTCATCGCTTCGCAGACTAGCCGCTCCCGCACGCCATGTAACCGAGTGTTCTGGGTGCCTCCCGAGGTTTACAGCACGTGGGAAGGCCCCAGACGCCGAGGGGAGCGGGCGTGGTGCGGGACCGGAACTGGGGCTGGCGGGGTCACCAGCTGGCGTGCAGGGGCCGCCCCTCCTCGTAGCCGGCGCTGCTCTGCACACCCACCACGGCGCGCTCGTGCAGCTCCGCGAGCGACCGCGCACCGGAGTACGTGCAGGCGCTACGCACTCCCGCCACGACCGAGTCGATCAGGTCCTCGACGCCGGGGCGCTCGGGATCGAGATACATCCGGGACGAGCTGATGCCCTCCTCGAACAGCGACAGCCGGGCGCGGTCGAAGCCGGCGGCGTCGCGGGTGCGGTTGCTGACCGCGCGGGCGGAGGCCATCCCGAACGACTCCTTGTACAGGTGACCCTCGGAGTCATGCTGGAGGTCGCCGGGACTCTCGTGCGTGCCGGCGAACCACGAACCGACCATCACGCTGGCAGCACCGGCGGCCAGCGCCAACGCGACGTCACGGGGATGGCGGACACCCCCGTCGGCCCAGATGTGCGCGGCAGTCTCCCCAGCCGCCTCGGCACACTCGAGTACGGCGGAGAACTGCGGCCGGCCCACGCCGGTCATCATCCGGGTCGTGCACATCGCGCCGGGGCCCACGCCCACCTTGACGATGTCGGCACCGGCGGCGACCAGGTCGGACGTGCCGCGTGCGGACACGACGTTGCCGGCGACGATCGGGACTCGCCGGCCGTACTCGTCCGCGGCCCGGTCGCGTACGTCGCGCACCCCCGGCAGGATCTCCAGCATCCTGTCCTGGTGGCCGTGCGCGGTGTCCACGACGAGCACGTCGATGCCGTTGCTGAGCAGTGCACTCGCCTTGCCGGCGACATCGCCGCTGACGCCGACAGCGGCACCCACCAACAGCCGGCCGTCCGGTGCGACCGCCGGGGTGTAGAGCGTCGACCGCAGAGCACCCTTGCGGGTGACCACGCCGACCAGGCTGCCGCCGTCGACCACCGGGGCGACCGCGAGGTGGTGCTCGGACAGCTGGTTGAACGCCGCTTCCAGGTCACCGCCCGCCGGCAGCGTGAAGATGTCGCGGCTCATCACCTCGTGCACCTGGGTGAACCTGTCGACCGAGGCGCAGTCCCGCTCGGTCACCACACCCACCGGCTTGTCGCCCTCGACGACGATGACCGCACCGTGTGCGCGCTTGCCGATCAGCGAGAGGGCCTCGCCGACGGTGTCGTCCGGGCCCACGGTGATCGCGGTGTCATAGACCGGGTGGGCCGTCTTCACCCGGCGTACCGCCTGGCCGACGACCGCGGCGGGGATGTCCTGCGGGATGATCGCGACGCCTCCCCGGCGGGCGATCGTCTCGGCCATCCGGCGCCCGGACACCGCTGTCATGTTGGCGACGGTCAGCGGCAGCGTGGTGCCGACTCCGTCGTGGGTGGCGAGGTCGACGTCGAGCCTGGAAGTCACCGACGACCTGCTGGGGACCATGAAAACGTCGCTGTAGGTCAGGTCGTGGGCAGGCTGCTGGTCGTTGAGGAAGTGCACGTTCAACGAGCGTACCGGTCAGCCGCGAGGGGTGGACGCTCGCACTCCGGGTGCGAACTTCGGGATCCGCACGGTGACCTTGGTACCGGCTCCGGGCGCGGTCTCCACCACCAGTCCGTACTCGTCGCCGAAGACGGTGCGCAGCCGTTCGTCCACGTTGCCCAGTCCGACGGAGTCCGTGCCACCGTCGCCGGCGAGCGAGCGTCGTACCCGCTCGGGGTCCTCGCCCACGCCGTCGTCCTCGATGTGGATCACGGCGTCCCCGCCGGCGTCCTCGGCGGTGATCGACACGTGCCCCTGGTCGGCCTTGCCCTCGATCCCATGTCGTACGGCGTTCTCCACCAGCGGTTGCAGGGACAGGAACGGCAACGCGACCGACAGCACCTCCGGTGCCACCCGCAGCCGTACGTCGAGACGGTCACCGAAGCGCGCCTTCTCCAGCACCAGGTAGCGCTCGATGGAGCGCAGCTCCTCGGCCAGCGTGGTGAAGTCGCCGTGTCGCCGGAACGAGTACCGGGTGAAGTCGGCGAACTCCAGCAGCAGCTCGCGGGCACGCTCGGGGTCGGTGCGCACGAAGGACGCGATCGCGGTCAGCGAGTTGTAGACGAAGTGCGGCGAGATCTGCGCCCGCAGCGCCCGCACCTCGGCCTCCATCAACCTCGTGCGGGAGCGGTCGAGCTCGGCGAGCTCGAGCTGCCCGGACACCCAGCGGGCGACCTCGCGGGAGGCGCGCACGAGGCCGGCCGACGCCGACGGCGCATACACCTGGAGGGTCCCGACAACGCGGTCCTCGACCGTCAGCGGCGCGACGATGCAGTGCCGCAGTGGGCAGTCGCCGGTGGTGCAGCGCACCTGTTGCGGACCGTGAGCCAGCGTACGGCCGTCGGCGATCACGGGTTCGGCAAGGTGCAGCGCGTCCACGCCGTGGTGCTCACCCGTACCGTCCCAGCAGAGCACCGCCGACAGGTCGGTGAGTGCCGTGGCGGGCACCCCGAGGAGGGCGCGCAGGTAGCGGACGGAGCGTTCCGCGCTGGCTTCGTTCAGACCCGCCCGCAGCGGTGGTGACGCCAGCGACGCGGTGTGCAGGGTGCTGAAGGTCGCGCGGTCGGCGGGTGTGCCGAGGTCGGCGCGGTGGCGTACCAGCCAGGTGAGCACGAGGGCGGCGACCACGACGACCGCGACCACCGCGAGGGTCGGCCAGATGTCCTCCACGCTAGGAGAAGTCGATCAGCAGGCCGTCGTCGAGCGGCGGGTCCTGGTCGCGGCGGGAGTCGGCGAGCCCGCTGACGCGGCAGCGGAAGGCGTCGCAGTGGTACGGCAGCAGCATGCCGTCGTGTCCGCGGCCGTAGTCGTCGTACAGCTGACCCACCTGCTCGAGCAGCGCGGCGCGGTCGTCCTCACCCATCTCGGCCACGTACGAGCGCGACTCGACCAGCCCCATCAGGCTGTCGCGGTGGATCTCCTGCCAGTGCCGGAACGTCTCGTGCTCGACACCGTCGAACAGACCCGACGCCTCGAGCACCTCCACCGGGCTCTCCAGTTCCTCCGAGCCCATCAGCCGGCCCAGCCTGCGCACCCATGGCACCGACTCGTCACGGATGTTCCAGACCAGAGCGAAGACGCCACCAGGTCGCAGCACCCGGGCGATCTCCGGCAGGGCCTGCCCACTGTCGAACCAGTGGAACGCCTGCCCGGTGACCACGACGTCGAAGGACGAGGACGCGAACGGGAGCCGCTCGCTGATGCACTGCGCGGCCGGTGCCTCGGCGACGTTCCGTCGCAGCGGCCGGAGCATCTGCGCGGTCGGGTCGGTTGCGACCACCAGGTGCCCCTGCGCGAGCAGCGAGGCGGTCAGCTTGCCGGTGCCCGCACCGACCTCGAGGACCTTGGCCGGACCAGAGCCGGCCATCCAGCGCACCGCCTCGTCGGGGTAGCCGGGACGCGTGCGCTCGTAGACGTCGGCGACCCCGCCGAAGCTGGCGGCGCGGCGTGTGCGCAGGATCTCGTCCATCGCGGCGAGATTACCTGGGTCGGGTGAGCACTCCCTGGCTAGGCTGCGTGTCGTGTCGCCGACCACCGACGTCTTCGCCGCCGTCGCCGCCATGGAGGGGGTGCCCTCGGCCTTCGCAGCCGCGCGCGACGGCATCGACGCACTCCTGCGTGACCGTGGCCTACGGCGTACCGGGCCCGAGGTCACCACCGAGTCCCTGCTCCGAGGCGCACGAGCGTCGGCCGAGCTCGAGGGGGAGGGGTACGACGAGACGGGGGCGGTGCGGCTCTCCACCGAGCTCCTCGGCCTGTTGCCGGTGTGGCGCCGGTCCCCGCTGCAGGCGCTGGCCCGGATGCACGCGCTAGCCGCCCGCGACCGGGTCGACGACGAACGGCTGGGGCGTCCGGTGCAGGCGGTGCAGCGACTGACCGACCTGGCCGCTCAGCTCAGCGTGCCCACCACGGCACCGGCCATGGCC
>JBOHDD010000072.1:0-5604 GCA_050699155.1 Nocardioidaceae bacterium | reverse complement strand
GGTGCCGCGTTCGCCATCGCGGCGGCGTTCGGGCTGGCCCTGCACGCCGGCATCGGCAGCCTCGAGGGCGATGCCCGCACCCGTGCGTTCTCGGCAGTCATGCTGTTCGCCGTCGTGGTGCTCACCTGGATGATCTTCTGGATGCGTGCGCATGCGATGAAGATCCGCGGCGAGCTGCAGAGCAGCATGGACCACGCCATCCATGCCGTCGGCAACGTCAAGGTGGCGGTCGTCGCGGCCGCGTTCCTCGCGGTGCTGCGCGAGGGCTTCGAGGCGGCGGTCTTCCTGCTTGCGCTGTCCACCGGCGGCGACGGGCTCGAGCTGCTGGTGGGGGCGGTGCTCGGGCTCGGGCTGTCCGCTGTGCTCGGCTGGATGGTGGTCATCGGCGGCAAGCGACTCCCGCTGCGTCAGTTCTTCAAGGTCACCGGGGTGGTGCTGATCCTGTTCGCTGCCGGGCTGCTGTCCCGTGCGCTCGGGTACCTGCAGGACATCGGCGACCTGCCGCTGTTCTACGACGCCGTCTACGACCTGACGATGTTCCCCAGGCTGACCGGCGAGACCGAGTTCGGCAGGTTCCTCATCGCCATCGCCGGCTGGGACCCGCGGCCGTCGATCGAGCAGGTGATCGTGTGGACCGGCTACGTCGCCCTGGTGACCTGGCTGTTCCTTCGCAAGCCGAATGCGCCAGCGTCGGACCAGCCGCGGACTACGGTTGCAGAGCGTCGCTGAGTACGTCGGACACGAGCTCCACCTGCCACTCCCGAGCCCCGTGGCCGCGAAGCATCTCCGCGACTGTTTCCACGGTGACCGGCTCTGGCGGCGTCCAGCAGAGTCGCCGCACCGTGTCCGGTGCGATCAGGTTCTCGACCGGCAGCTGGTGCTCCTCCGCGAGCTGGCCGACGGCTTCGCGGCTCGCCGACAACCGGGCCGCCGCAGCGGGGTCCTTGTCGGCCCACACCTTCGCCGGCGGAGGTCCGTCGTACCGCGCGGAGACGGCGGGCAGCTCGGACTCGGGGAGCTCGCGGGCGGTCGCGATCGCGTCCGCGAACACCGACAGGTGACGCTGCGCGCTGCGGCTGCGGAAGCCACCGAGGGCGGCGAGCGCCTGGCGGTTCCTCGGCTGTGCCGAGGCGGCCTCCACGATCGCGGCGTCGCGCAGGATCCGGCTGGGGGTGACGTCGCGTTGGGAGGCGATGGCGTCGCGCACCTGCCACAGCTCGCGCACGGTGGCCAGCGAGCGACGGCCGCGCACCCGGTGGATCCCCGACGTACGCCGCCAGGGGTCCTTGCGCGGCTGCGCCGGCGCGGCACTGACGAGCGCGGCGAACTCCTCCTCGGCCCAGCCAAGCTTGCCTGCCTCGGTGAGCTGGCGGTGGATGACGTCTCGGAGCTCGATCAGCATCTCCACGTCGAGAGCGGCGTACAGCAGCCAGGGCTGCGGCAGCGGCCGGGTGGACCAGTCGACCGCTGAGTGCTCCTTGCTCAGCCGGAAGCCGAGCAGCTCCTCGACCATCGACGCCAGCCCGACCCGGGGGTAGTTGAGCAGCCGCCCCGCCAGCTCGGTGTCGAAGATCCTGCGCGGGCGCATCCCGATGTCGTTCAGGCACGGCAGGTCCTGGCTGGCGGCGTGCAGCACCCACTCGGTGTCGGAGACCGCCGACCCGAGCTCGGCCAGGTCGCCGAACGGCAGTGGGTCGACCAGGGCGATGCCGGCGCCGGAGCGCCGCATCTGCACCAGGTAGGCCCGGGAGGAGTAGCGGTAGCCGGAGGCGCGCTCGGCGTCGACGGCGACCGGTCCCTTCCCGGAGGCGAACGCGTCGATGGTGGTGGTGAGCGAGGCGGAGGTGTCGACGACGGTGGGCAGGTGCTCCCGCAGCTCCATCAGCGGTGCCAGGAGCTCCTCGGCGGAGCCTTCGTCCCGGGGATGCGGTTCTTCGCTCAACGGCGGGAGTGTCCGCGTCGACTCGGCATCGCCACGACACCGGACGGGACCGGCGGCAGGCCGGCGGCGGTGCAGAGCAGCTGCCCCCACGCCTCGACGTGTCGGGCGAGGTCGTCGAGCGGCGACCACGATGCCCGCACCTCGATCTGAGCGCTCGCGGGGTCGTCGGCCATCCCGCCGAAGCTGTCCGAGGCGACCCGGGTCACGGTGCCGCTCGGAGCGGCGTACTCCGCCTGGTGCGCGGCCAGCGCCTCGCACAGCCAGGACCAGCCGACCTCGGACAGCAGCGGGTCGGTGACCATCTCGGGCTCGATGTCGGCCCGGGCGTAGGCGACGCAGCGGAAGGTGCCCTGCCAGGTGTCGTTGCCGTTCGGGTCGTGCAGCAGCACGATGCGGCCGGTGCCGAGCTCCTCGCCGTCGACGAGGATGTCGGCGCTGAGCGCGGAGGAGTACGGCGCGATCCGCTGCGGCGCCGGCATCTCCTCGCAGACGATCTCGGGTCGCAGCCGCGCCGCCCTGAACTGCTCGAGGGCCGCCGCGAACGCCTCCGGTGGCGCGTCGAGTTCCCTGGGCGCGACCATGTGTCGAGCCTACGTCCGAACGCCGACAGGCGGTTGGGCGACGCGCCGTAGGATCGACCGGTGACCATGCCAGCCAATGCCGCAAATGCCGCAAACTCCGTCTTCGTCCGGGCCTGTCGCGGCCAGTCCGTCGAGCACACCCCTGTCTGGTTCATGCGCCAGGCCGGCCGCTCGCTGCCGGAGTACCGCACCCTGCGCGAGGGCACCTCGATGCTCGAGGCCTGCTCGACCCCGGACCTGGTCACCGAGATCACCCTGCAGCCGGTACGCCGCTACGGCACCGACGCCGCCATCTTCTTCTCCGACATCGTGCTGCCGCTGCACGCCGTCGGGGTCGACCTGGAGATCAGACCCGGTGTCGGGCCGGTGATGGCGAGTCCGGTGGCGACGAAGGGCGACGTCGAGGCGATCCGCGGTCTCGAACCGGGTGACGTCGGCTATGTGACGGAGGCGGTGCGTGCGCTGGTCGACGTGCTCGGGGCGACGCCGCTGATCGGCTTCGCCGGTGCGCCGTTCACGCTGGCGTCGTACCTGGTCGAGGGCGGCCCCTCCCGCGACCACGCCAAGACCAAGGCGATGATGCACGGCGCACCCGAGGTGTGGCATGCGCTGGCCGGACGGCTGGCCGAGATCTCGGCGGCATTCCTGCACGTGCAGGTTGCCGCCGGTGCCGCCGCCGTGCAGCTGTTCGACTCCTGGGCGGGCGCGTTGTCACCCGACGACTACGTCGAGTTCGTCCTGCCGCACTCGCGGCGGGTGCTGGAGAGCATCGCAGGGACCGGTGTGCCGCGCATCCACTTCGGGGTGGGCACCGGTGAGCTGCTGCGGCTGATGGGTGACGCCGGTGCCGACGTGGTCGGCGTCGACTGGCGGGTGCCGCTGGACGCGGCGGCACACAGGCTGGGAGGGGAGTACGCCGTACAGGGCAACCTGGACCCGGCCGTCGTGTTCGCTCCGGCTGACGTGGTGGCGACGAAGACGCGCCAGGTGCTGGACCGTGGGCGCGCCGCACCCGGCCACGTCTTCAACCTCGGCCACGGCGTGCTGCCGGCCACCGACCCCGGTGTGCTCAAACAGGTCGTCGACCTGGTGCACGAGGAGTCGGCTCAGCCGGCCGCGGTCTGACGGGGCAGCCTGCGGACCACCCGTCGCCCTGCCCACCACAGCAGCAGGGCGAGGGGGACCAGCAGCAACAACAGCGGGGCGAGGACCCCGAGTGCCGTCAGCGCGACCGTGACGACTCCCACCAGGGCATCCCAGCCGACACCAAGACCACCGACGAACCCGGTCGCCGCCGGGTCCTCGTCGCGCTCGGGGCGCTCCCGAGGGAGCAGGGTGAGGTCGATCGTCGACAGTGACGTCTGGTCGTCGAGGTACTCCTGCTGGGCCTCGAGGGAGGCGAGGTCGGCCTCCCGTCGGGACAGCTCGCCCTCCAGGCTGAGGATCTCGCTGAAGTCGTCGGCCTCCGCCAGCAGGTCGCGCACCCGCTTCAGGGTTCGCTGGGCGCTGATGATGCGGGCCTCGACGTCGATGACCTCGGTGGTGACGTCCTGGGCGCTCACCTGCTGTGACCCGACCCGACCCAGACCCCTGAGGCTCGCGAGAACGTCCCCGAAGGCGTCCACCGGCACCCGCAGCGTCAGCGTGGACAGTCGCGGTCGCCCGCGCCGGCCGGTCTCGGTCTGTTCGCTGGAGACCATGCCCTGTACGGACGAGACCAGACGCCGGGTGCGTGCCAGCGCCTCCCCGATGTCCCGGGCGTGCACGGTCAGCACGGCCCGCTGGATCACGTCCCGGGACAGCAGGGTGACGGCCGGCTGCGCGCCGGTCGACCCGGAGCCCTGTGGTGCCGCAAGGCCGGCGGCCCCCTGCCGGGCTCCCGAGACGGCGTCGGCCGTCTCGCCGGCCGAGGTGCCACTTCGGGTGGCTCCGGTGCAGCCGGCAACGACGAGCAGGACGAGCAGGGCCGGTACGGCGATGGTGCGGCTGGGCCTCATGGTCCCCCCTCGGGAGCGTGGATGTCGGTCTGACGCAGGCCGACGCAGCGCGGTTCCCTAGTGTTGGCTCATGTCCGGCGCAGGCGCTACCGAGCACGCACCCCACATCGCGGTGGTCGGTGCCGGGATCGCCGGGCTGGCCGCGGCCTACCGGCTGCACACCGACCTCCCGGGCGCGCGGGTGACGGTGCTGGAGGGTTCATCGCAGGTCGGCGGCAAGCTACGCGTGTCGGAGGTCGCCGGTCTGCCCGTCGACGAGGGGGCGGAGGCCATGCTGCAGCGCCGCCCCGAGGCGGTCGCGCTCGCTCGCGCGGTGGGTCTTGCCGACACCCTCGACCATCCCGCGACCACCCGCTCGGCGGTGTGGACCCGCGGCGTGGTCCGTGCGCTCCCGCCGACGATGATGGGGATACCGACCGACCTGGTGGCGCTGGCCCGCTCCGGCATCGTCCCCGCGTCGGCCCTGGTGAGGGCACAGCTCGACCGGGTCCTGCCGCGCACGCGGACCGACGACGACATCACGGTGGGTCGCCTGGTCAGCGAGCGGTTGGGAGCGGAGGTCAACGACCGGCTCGTCGAACCCCTCCTGGGTGGGGTGTACGCCGGACATGCGCGCGAGCTGTCGCTGCGGTCCGCCGTACCCCAGATCGCTGACCTGGCCCGGCAGCAGCGGTCACTGCTGGCCGCGGCCGCGCACGCGCGTGCTTTCGCAGGGTCGGGGGAGACGCCGGTGTTCGCCGGCATCCGCGGTGGTGTCGGCCGGCTGCCGGCGGCGGTGGCGCAGGCCAGCGGTGCGCTCCTGCGGACCGGCGCGATGGTGCGCGACCTCACCCGGCTGGAGCACGGGTGGCGGCTGGTCATCGGGCCGACCCGCGCGGAGGAGAGCCTCGACGTGGACGCCGTCGTGCTGGCAGTGCCGTGCGCCCCGGCGGCGAGGCTGCTGGGGTCGGTCGCCCCGGCCGCCGCCGCGCGGCTCACGGAGGTCGAGTACGCCAGCGTGGCGGTGGTGACATTCGCGTTCGCCCGGACCGACGCAGGCGACTCGTTCGCCGGCTCCGGCTTCCTGGTGCCGCCGGTCGACGGC